>JACNHM010000402.1:0-11161 GCA_014383605.1 Chloroflexota bacterium | reverse complement strand
CCTACTCCTGCAAAGAAGACCCGGGACAGGGGAACTGGACGTCTTCAATGTGCACATTCACTTCCCGCACCGGCATGCCCACCATCTCCTCGATGGCCCGCGTGACCTCAGCCTGCACCGCCCGGCCGACCTGCAGCATGTTCATCCCGCTGTGAACGATGACGTAGAGATCCACAATGACGGTGTGATCAGCGACCACGACACGCGTGCCCTCGCCTGTGCTGCCCGTTCCCAGAATGCGCCCGGGAGAGCGACCCGACATGCGGCACACGCCGGAAACACTCAGAGCCGATAGGCGGGCGATGCTCACCAGCACACTGGGGTCAATGGTCACCGTGCCCAGCCGTTCTGTCACCAGTTCGTCCCCATGCTCATCCATGATTTGACATCCTCAACCGATAGCTAGGCCGCCATCCACCACCAGCACCTGGCCGGTGATGAAACTGGCGGCATCGGACACGAGAAAGGCCACCGCTTCGGCCACCTCCTCGGGGCGACCGGCGCGGCCCAGCGGCGTGCGCTCGATGGCCGCTTGCACCAATTCCTGAGGTAGATCTGCGGTCAAGGCTGTGGGAATAAGGCCCGGAGCGACCGCGTTGACGGTGATGTTGCGGCTGCCCACCTCCTTGGCCAGGCTCTTGGTGAAGCCGACGATGCCGGCCTTGGCGGCAGCGTAGTTGGCCTGCCCCACGTTCCCCTGCAGCCCGGCCACGGAGGTGATGTTGACGATGCGGCCATAGCGCTGCTTCATCATCGGGCGCACGGCAGCCTGGCAGCAATTGAAGACAGACTTGAGGTTGGTGGCAATGACCAGGTCCCAGTCCGCTTCTTTCATGCGCATCAGCAGCATGTCCCGCGTGGTGCCGGCGTTGTTGACCAGGATGTCCAGGCGGCCAAAAGCCTCAATGGCCGCTTTGACCAGCGCCTGAGCCTGCTCGTAATCGCCAACATCCGCCTGCACGACAATGGCCTCGCCTCCGGCGGCGGCGATGGCATCGGTCACTTCCTGCGCCTGCTCACCGCTCTGCCGGTGGTTGATCACCACTCTGGCCCCTGCGGCGGCCAGCTTGCGGGCGATGGCCGCGCCGATGCCCCGCGAGCTGCCGGTGACCACAGCGACTTTGCCTCCCAGGTTCATCCGTCCTCCCCCGCGTCGACGCATGGCTCTTCAACGTCCGCCCGGTCCTGCTCCTCAACCTCATAAGTTGCTGAACTTTCGCGCAACGCTGCTGCCGAAGAGGGAACCTCCTGATACTGTCGGACGGGCACGATGATTGTGCGTTCAGGCTCTGCCCGCATCTGTGCAATGCGTTCCATAGCTTCCACAACCGAAGCCAGGTAATAGCGCTCACCGCAGCGCTGGCAGACACCCACGGGCACGTTCTCGATCACCACCAACCGGCCGCCCGAACGCTCGTATTCGGTGAGCGATTTCTCCACTACGGGACCATCACAGTACTCGCAGGGATCAAATCTCATGCTTCGTCCTCTTTAGCATAGACTGTGATCACTCGTACTCGACCAGACACAGGCAGAATCCGGCAGACAACACTCACTTGCCGGCCGTCACGTGCGCAACCACTGATAACAAAGCGCGTACCCCTGGGATCGTCTGTCTGCCTGCTTTCAAGCCTCCAAAAAGGCGCGAATATCCGCCACGTTTCCGACAGTCACCCGCCGCACGCTGCGGTCAATGCGTTTCATCAGCCCGGTCAGCACCTGGCCCGGCCCCACCTCGACAAAGGTGTCCACGCCCTGGCCGATCATCCATTGCACCGACTCCGTCCAGCGCACCGGCGCGGTCAGTTGCTGCACCAACTCTTCAGCGATCTCACCCACCGCAGCCAGCGGCCTGGCCGTCACGTTGCCCACCACAGGCACCCTTGGCGCACGAAACACCGTGGCCTCCACCGCCTGGCGGAAAGAGGCCACGGCCGGGGCCATGAGCGGCGAATGGGCGGCGATGCTCACCGCCAACCGCACCACCTTCCGTGCGCCGGCGGCCTTGGCCCGCTCCATAGCCTCCGTCAGGGCCACCTCATCGCCGGAGATGACGATCTGCCCCGGTGCGTTGTAGTTCGCCGCCTGCACCACGCCGCCGGTGGCCTCTCTGGCCCGCTCGCAAATCCCCTCCAGCGTCGGCGCATCCAGCCCCAGCACAGCCGCCATGCCGCCCCGGCCTTGCTCACCTGCCGCTTTCATCAAACGGCCACGCTCCCGCACCAGCCGCAGGCCAGCGGCGAAATCGAGCGCCCCCGCTGCCACCAGCGCGCTGTACTCGCCCAGGCTGTGCCCAGCAAAGAAAGCGACACCGGATAGCTGCGGCTCGATGGCGCGCCACAGGGCCACGCTGGTCACAAAAACGGCTGGTTGCGTGTTAATCGTGTCGTCCAGCACTTCCTCTGGCCCGGCAAAGCACAAGGCCGACAGGGGAAACCCCAGTAGAGCATCGGCCTCATCGAACATGCTGCGGACGGCAGGATAGGCTTCGTAGGCGTCCTGGCCCATCCCCACATGCTGTGATCCCTGACCCGGAAAGATAAAAGCGAGGCGAGACATCAGTGAACAGCCTGACAAACAACGGGGGAGCCGGGGGAACCAGTCCCCACCCTCCCCCTCTGTCACTCACACGTCCTGGGCTACTCTACTCTTCTTTCTTCTTTTCCCTGATCTTGACCACCTCTCGTCCCTTGTAACTGCCGCAATGCGGACAGACCTGATGAGGAGGTCGCATCTGGTGGCACGTCGGACAGGCGGCCAGGTTCGGCGGCTTGACGGCATCGTGCGCTCGCCGCCTGTCCCGCCGCGCTGCCGATGTTTTACGTTTCGGTACTGGCATCGGTTGACTTACTCCCTTCGATTATCGTATAGCGGTGGGTTGGTAGATTGGGGCATTGGTGGAACAACACATCGTCCTGAACTGACCAACAGCCGGTTTACCGGTTTACCGCTCTACCAACTCACCAATTCCCCAATCTGCCGATTCTAATACGGCCCAGCGAGGATCCACTTCCTTGGTGCATTCGCAGGGCCCTTCGTTCAGATCCTGACCGCATTCGGGACACAGACCGGCACAGTCGGGCCGGCACAGGGGATGTGCGGGCAAGGCCAGCAGCAATTCCTGGCGGACCAACTCCCCCAGATCGAGAGTTTGCTGCTCATTGATGAGCAGCGCTGGATCCTCGTCCTCATGCGATCTCTTGCCCCTGCTCCCAAGGGGCACGCGGGGCCGGCACTCCTCGCCCAACGTCACCTCCAAAGGCCAGACCAACGGTGCAAGGCAGCGGCTGCACTGCAGATGCACCTCCGTCTGCACCCGCCCTTGAACCAGGATGCCGACATCGGTGCGCAGGAAATGCACCCGTCCCGTCAAAGGGCCGAGGGGACTGATCTCCTCATCAAGAGTCGTGATCTCCGCCTCTATGTTCTGCTGCCGCGTGGAGCCAACGGGCTCTTTCAGGAGCTGGGCTACGTTGAAACGCATGGTCTATCTCCGACCCCTTTGACCGCATCCCTGGCGAGAGACGCCGCACCATTATAGGCCACACGGACAGAAGAGTCAAAACCAGCAGCCGCTCTGGATCGCGGGTTGAGGGTCCAGGTTCCAGGATCCCGGGTCGTTGCGCTAGCGCCGCTCGCGCGCCGAGGAAGGAGCTGTCGTGGCAGCCGATTCGACGTGGGCGATGCCCCCACGCACCGGGGCCAACAGAGCCTCCAACTGGTCTCGCAGGCCCTCCAACGCCTCGCGCACATACTGGTTCGCCCCATCGGTCAAGGCCTGCGCCTGGCGCTCAGCCTCAGCGACGATAGCCCGGCCATGCTCCTGAGGGGTCACAATGATTTCCCCACCCTGCGCAACGCGGGTGGCCTCTTCGCGGGCGCGGGCAATGATCCGCCGCGCCTCCCTCTCCGCCTCAGCGACCACGTGCTCCTTCTCCTGCAAAATCCGCTGCGCCTGGCTGATTTCCCGCGGCGCCGAGACACGGAGCTGATCAATGATGCGCAGGCACGCTTCCTCGTTCACCATCAGCGTGGAAGTGAAGGGAACGCGCCAGCCCTGGTTCAGCACATCTTCCAGTTGATCTACCAGTTGCAGGATGTCCATAGTGATCACCCTCCTTTGCTCAGGTGGTCAGGTGGTCGGTTCGTCGCCTGCCCTCGCCAGCCATGCAGGCGACAATCAGACCATGCGACAATCAGACCATGCGACCACACGACCACACAACCACATCAATCACGCAAGGCACTCATGGGCACCAACGGTATCTCGGCATCGCTGGCGGCCTCAAAACGGCGGCGCAGGGCCGCCTGGACGTGGGCCGGTGCCAGAGAACAGATGTCGCCGCCCAGAAAAGCGATCTCCTTCAGCGTCGTGGCGCTGAGATAGGCGTACTCCAGGCTGGTCATCAAGCAGACGAACTCGATGTCCGGCGCCAGCTTCTTGTTCATCAGCGCCATGTGAAACTCAAACTCGAAGTCGGAAAGAGCGCGCAGGCCGCGCACGATGACCTGAGCGCTCACCTGGCGGGTGAAATCCACCGTCAGCGCCCGATAGGCGCTGACACGCACGTTGGGCAGATCGGCAAAGGCTTCCTGGCACATGGCCACCCGCTCCGCCGTGGGGAAAAGGATCTGCTTGGACGGCCTGTCGTAGACAGCCACGACGAGTTCGCCGAACAGCGTCGCCGCTCGCTTGGCGATGTCCATGTGTCCGTAGTGCACCGGGTCGAAAGTGCCAGGGTAAACCGCAATAGTCATGATCCAATCCTAAACTGTCGCACAACGTCTGATAGCCTGCCCCAGGCGGTCTCTATTAGCTCAGATCACCTTGCCCGCGCCAGAAGCGGGCCACCTGCCGCGCCAGCAAGCGGTGCGCTGGCTGCTTCAGGTCGGGATCTTCGGCAAAGAGCTTCTGCGCCTCCGCCCGCGCCAGCTCCAGCGTGCGCAGATCGCTCAGTTGAGCCATCCGCAGCTCCGGCAGGCCGCTCTGGCGGGTACCGAAGAAGTCCCCTGGCCCGCGCAGCTCCAGGTCTTTCTCGGCCAACACGAAGCCATCCTGCGAATCCACCAGGGCTTGCAGCCGCTCAGCGGCATCTCCCTCACCGACTTGGGAAACCAGCAGACAATACGAGGGTTGCTCGCCCCGCCCCACGCGGCCGCGGAACTGATGCAACTGCGCCAGGCCAAAGCGCTCAGCCCCCTCCACCAGCATCACTGTGGCGTTGGGCACGTCAATGCCCACCTCCACCACAGAAGTGGAGACCAGGATGTCCAATTCGCGCTCGCGGAAGGCCCGCATCACCGCCTCTTTTTCCTCCCCCTTCAGACGCCCGTGCAGCAGCCCCAGGCGCAGGTCGGGAAAGACCTGCTTCTGCAACCGCTGATGCTCCTCCACGGCGGCCTTGGCATCCAGCGTCTCCGACTCCTCCACCAGCGGGCAGATGATGAAGGCCTGCCGCCCCTCCTCCACCTGATGGCGCAAGAAGACGTAGGCCCGCTCCCGCTCCCAGGGCCTGATCCAGCGCGTCTTGATGGGCTGGCGGCCCGGCGGCAGCTCGTCAATGGTGGAAAGGTCCAGGTCGCCGTAGACGGTCAGGGCCAGCGAGCGGGGAATGGGCGTGGCGCTCATCACCAACACGTGGGGATGGTAGCCCTTTTGCCGCAGCGCGGCGCGCTGTTGCACACCAAAGCGGTGCTGTTCGTCAATGACCACGAAGGCCAGGTCGTGGAAACTGACCACTTCCTGGATCAGCGCATGGGTGCCGATGGCGATGTCCACTTCGCCAGCGGCGATGGCCGCCTGCGTGGCCTCCTTTTCCTGAGGTTTCAGGCTGCCGATGAGCAGCGCCAGGCGCAGCGGCTCCTGCCGCTGCGGATGCTGCAGGTTCTCGAACAGCGCGGAGAGGCTGAGGTAATGCTGCTCGGCCAGGATCTCCGTGGGGGCCATGATCGCCGCTTGCGCGCCGTTGCCCACGGCGATCCACATGGCCGCCGCGGCCACTGCCGTCTTGCCCGAGCCCACGTCGCCCTGCAGGAGGCGATTCATCGGCTGCGGCTGGGCCAGATCGGCCGCGATGTCGGAGAGGGTGCGCTCCTGGGCCGCCGTCAAGTGGAAAGGCAGAGCCGCCCGGTACGCTCCCAGGTGCGCCGCCTCCACCTCCAGGGCCCGCCCCGGCTGGCTGCGCCAGGCGTGTCGCAGCCGCAGCGCCCCCATCTGGATGAGGAAGAACTCGTCGAAGGCCAGGCGACGCCGCGCCACCTCCAGCAGCTCCTGGCTGTCAGGGAAGTGAATCTGCTCGATGGCCTTGCCCAAGGCGAGCAGGCCGGCGTGCTCGCGCACGGCCTCGGGCAGGTAGTCACGTAAACGCTTGGCCCAGGCATCCACGGCCTGCTTCATCAGCCGCCGCAGCCAGCGGGCACTGATCCCTTCCGTCAGCGGATAGACCGGAACCAGCCGCCCTGTGTGGATCAAGTCCTTGTCCAGCGGTTCCCAGGCCGGTGAAACCATCACCAGCCGCCCCAGACGCTCATCCACCTTGCCGCTGAGAACCACGGTGCGCCCTGGGCGCAGCAGGCGGGTGATGTAGGGATTGAACCAGGTCACCTGGATGGTGCCGGTGGCGTCGCCCACAACGGCGTTGACGATGGTGATGTTCCGCCGATGGCCCTGGCGGCTCTGGATGTCCCAGACGTTGCCGATGATGGTGACCTCTTCGCCGTACTGCAGGCGGTCAATGGTCTTCAGTAGGCTGTAGTCGTCGTAGCGGCGGGGGAAAAGGTACAGCAGATCGCCCACCGTGCGCGCGCCCAGCCGCTCCAGCTTCTGGGAGTTGCGCGGCCCCACGTTCGGCAGACGAGTCACGGGGGCGTCCAGTCCTGTGGCCTCCGGCTGGGAAGGCGGTGGCGCTGCAGGACGCCGCGCCGGCTGCCGGGGCGCACGGGGAGGCTCCGATTCTTTCGCCGGGGGTTGCGCCGGCTGGGGCGGCGGTAGCGCTGCGCGCTGCTCTGCCGCCGGCGCCGCCTCGGCCACTGGCGAAGCGGCCTGCTCCGCCTTGCCCAGAATGTCCTCGACGAGGCGTTGGCGACCGGGGCGGTCCTCGGCCGCAGAATAGCTGTTGAGCAGGAAGACGATCTCCTTGACCAGCGCGGCCTGCCGCGCATCGGCCACTGTGCCCAGGGCATCCTCTTCCCAGCGCTCGGCGAAACGAGCCATGCCGCCAATGACGGCCCGATTGCGATACCCCTGGCGTCGTTCCAGATTCAGGACTTTCTGCAAACGTTCGAAAACTGCGGTCATGGATTGAGACCCACCAAACAAGCCACGCCGACCGCGCCCGGCCCGGTGTGGGCAGCGATGGCCACGCCGGCTTCGGCGATGACCATCCGCTCGCGGGGGAAGATGCTGGACAACATGTCCGCCAGGCGGGCAGCCGCCTCCGGAGCCTGCGTGTGCAAGACCCACACTTGCTCCAGAGCGCCAAACTCACCGACCCTTTCCACCAGACGACGCAGGGCGGCAGACAGCGTGCGCGGCCGCTCCAACAGATCCACCTGCCCTTCCTTGAGCATCACCAAGGGCTTGATGGACAACAGCGAGCCGATCATGGCCAAAGCCCAGGTCACGCGGCCGCCGCGGCGCACGTAGTCCAGCGTGTCCAGCACGGCCAATACCCGCACCCGCTCCACCATCTCCTGCACCTGGGCGGCGATGGCCGCTAGCGACTCCCCTCTCTGCGCTGCTTCCGCTGCCGCCACAGCCAATAGGCCAGCTCCCAACGAAGCAGAGTGGCTGTCAATCACCTCCACGATGGCTTGCGGCAAGTTGCGCGCCGCGGCACAGGCCGCGTTGTAAATGCCACTCAGCTTGCCCGCGGTGTGAATGGAGATGATCTGCCGCCCCCGCTCCGCCGCCTGGTGGTAGATCTGCTCGAACACCCCTATTGGCGGCTGCGACGTGGCCACGGGGCTCTTGCGCAAGAGCGCATAGAAGGCCTCGCGGGTCAGATCCACGCCATCGCGGTAGAACTTCTCCCCGAAGCGCACCAGGCAGGGGATGACGGTGATCCCCAGCCGCCCCGCCAGGTCGGGGGGAATATCGGTCGTGCTGTCGGTGACGATCTGTACGTCAGACATCGCGGCGCTAAACCCTCTCATAAATGGCCACGCCCAAGGCCTCGGTGCCGAGGTGCACGGCCAGGGATGGCGTGTAGGTGAACACGGGAATGTCCCAGTCGGGATAGAGAAGTTCCAAGCCCTCCAGCAACAGGGCCGTGTCCTCACTGAAGCTGCTCTGCAGGATCGCCAGTTGCTCGATCTCCACGAACTCGGAGATGAAATCCAGCAGTTTCTCCACCCCCAGGGCACGCGTGCGCACCTTCTCCATGGGCAAGAGTCGGCCATCCTCCAGCGTCAGCAGCGGTTTGATGCCCAGCATGGCTCCCAACACCGCCTGTGAGGGGCGGATGCGTTTCTCTCGCTCCAGGTACTCCAGAGCGTCCACGAGAAAGATCATGTAGACGTGGGGGATCGTGCCCCGGATGAGCCGCACGACCTCATCCAGGCTGACTCCGCTGGCCGCCGCCTCGGCGGCCGTCTCCACGAGCATGCCCAGGCCCAAAGAGGCAGACAGCGAGTCGATCACCACGATGTCGCAGCGGCCCAGCAGGGGCTGCGCAGCCACTCGCGCGTTCTCACACGTGCGGCTGAGTTGGCTGGAAACGTGCAAGGAGATGATCTCATCGGCCTGGCGGTGCAACTGCCGATACAGCTCAGCCATCGTCGCCACCGACGGCGGCGACACCGTGGGCATCTCCGTCACTGCCGCCATCTTCTGCAGAAACTCCTTGGAAGTGACGTCAACGCCCTCCTGATAGGTCACGCCGTCGAGATGAACGTCCTGCGGGACAATGACAATATCCAACCGATCCGCAACGCCTGGTCGAAAGTGGGCACTGCTATCGGTAACGACCTTGATCCGGCTCAAAGCTGCCTCCCACTACTCCACAGAGAAGATGTAGTGATAATGCGGCTGACCGCCGTCAACCAACTCGATCTCCTGCTCTGGATAGCGATCCCGCAATGCGGCCTCCAGAGCTTCCGCCTCCGCCGCTGATACCGGCTCGCCGCTGTAAAACGTGATAATCTCCGAATCCTCCGCCGCCATCCGTTCCAGGAGGGCGAAGACCACGGCCTCAGAGCTGTCGCCACGGACGGTCAGATCGTCATCCAGCAAACCGATGAAGTCGCCTGCCGTCACCTGAATATCCCCCAGGTTGACATCGCGCACGGCGACGGTCACCTCGCCCGTCTGCACGCTGGTCAGCGCCGCCGCCATCATCTGCGCATTGGTGTCCAGGTCGGCCTGCTGGTTCAGCACCAGCAGCGCACTGATGCCCTGGGGCATGCTCTTGCTGAGCACCACACGGACGGTCTTGTCCGACAGTTGTTGGGCCTGCTGGGCGGCGAGAATGATGTTCTTGTTGTTGGGCAAAACGATGACCTCGTCTGTCCCCAACTCCTCGATGGCCCTGAGCAGGTCTTCCGTGCTGGGGTTCATCGTCTGGCCGCCAGGGACGACAGCATGCACGCCCAGGCTGCGGAAGACGCTCTCCAGCCCCTCTCCCACAGTCACCGCCACCGTGCCGATAGGCCCCAAGGGAACACTCGAAAGCAAGGCCGCTGGCGGCACCGGGGCAGCCGCCGGAACACCTTCCTCAATCCGTGGCCCTCCCTCGCCCACGAAGCGCTCGTACTGCACCTGCATGTTTTCGACGATGATGCGATCTATCTGACCGAGAGTGGCGCAATAGTTGAGCGGAGTGCCCGGCTGGTCTGTGTGTACGTGCACTTTCACCGTGCGGCTATCGCCAACGACGAGCACGGAATCGCCCATCTGGGTGATGTTGTGGCGAATCTGCTCCACGTTCAGTCCAGTCCCCAGCACGATGCACTGCACGTCGTAGCCGTATTCGCCCTCCAGCACTTCGCCATGTTCGATCAGATCCACGGCAGCGGCAGGCGCAACGAAGACCTCCAAGCCCTGCAAACAGCGGTGCATCCCCTCCAGGATCAGAAAGAGCCCTTGGCCCCCGGCATCCACCACCCCCGCCTCCGCCAGCACGGGCAGCAAGGTGGGGGTTTTCTCCACCGACGCGGCCGCCGTGCGCACGATGTGGCCAAAAACGACGCGCAGATCGTTGTTCGAGGCCTTGGAGTGCAGCGCCTCAGCCACCTCGCGGATGACCGTGAGGATCGTCCCCTCCACGGGACGAACCACGCCCCTGTAGGCGGTATCGGATCCCATCTGAAAAGCGGCCACCAACTCGGCCGCATCCACAAGGGTCTCGTCCTCCAGGCGGCGGCCTATGCCGCGGAAGATCTGCGAGAGGATGACCCCCGAGTTGCCCCGCGCCCCCATCAAGGCCCCGTGCGCTGCCGCCTTCACCACTTCGCCGGCATCGTTGGTCTGCATGCTCTTGATTTCCTCAAGAACAGACTGCATGGTCAGCAACATGTTCGTGCCCGTGTCGCCGTCGGGAACCGGAAAGACGTTGAGGGCATTCACGGCCTGGTGATCCTGCTCCAGCCAGGCGCGGGCAGCGCGGAATAGCGCCCGGAAGTCCTCACCATCCAGGCTGAGCACAGGGCTCCCCAGCGGGTACTTGTCCGTCAGTCGCTCGAGACCGCCCGTCGTCAGCGGGTTGTGAAAGGTTGACGCTGCCAATGCTTTCCCTCGCCATTCCGATGATTCAACCGCAGGCTCCGCAGGCCGCCCTAATCGCTGATGCGCAAACCCTGCACGTGCACGTTCACCTCAAGCACGGGCACACCTAAAGTCTTCTCCAGTCCGTATTTGACGCGGTTCATGATGCCTTGCGCGACTTCAGAGATACGGGTGCCGTACTCCACGATCACGTAGAGATCCACGACGATGCGCTCACCATCCACACGCACCTCCACACCCCGCCGGGCTCGCTCGGGGCGTAGGAGCTGCGCCAGGCCACCGATCAGGCTCTTGCTGGCCATGCCCACTACGCCATAGCATTCCAGCACCGACTCGCTGGCGATCGTGGCGATGGCCGCGGGTGAGATTTCGATTCTACCCAAAGTCGTCTGTTCGGTCATGATGATCTTTGCTCCCCGGCAAACAGACCAAGGTCTC
>JACNHM010000040.1 GCA_014383605.1 Chloroflexota bacterium | reverse complement strand
GGCCACCAAGTTCGTGCTGCCCATGGAGTTCACCAACCTGCTGCGCCCCTTCCTGGCGCACACCGATAAAGCAGCCGAATAGAGCCTTGTCCTGAGTCTGATCGAAGGGCCTGTCCTGAGTCTGATCGAAGGGGACGGGAGAAAGAAGCCGGCACGCCCTCGACCACCTGGCAGCCCAGGTGTCGTTGATCCTGGCGGGGTCCTGGGCGTGCTGGCCTCGTTACGAGGTATGCATCCCTTATGATCAAAAGAGTTTCCTCACCGGGCCGGAACGTGACTCAACGCGGCTGGCTCCTGCTGCTGGGCCTGTACATGCTGGCTCTGCTGGGACTCGGCCTGGCCTGCGAGCCGGTGGGGGCGATCCTGCCCGGCTTGCTGCGCATCTTCCAGAGCCCAGGCCTGCTGCTCAGCGACTATCTGGAGATCGGCGGCCTCGGCGCCGCGCTGGTGAACGCCGGGCTGGTGGGCATGGCAGGGCTGCTGCTGGCCTATTTCAACGGCGTGCTCCTGTCGGGGCCAATCATCGCCGCGGTGTTCACTATGGCCGGCTTCGGGCTTTTTGGCAAGAATCTGTTGAACATCTGGCCCATCATCCTGGGGGTGGCCCTGTTCAGCCGGGCAGCCCGTCGCCCCTTCAAGAGCTACATCCTGGTGGCCATGTTCGGTACTGCTCTGGCGCCCCTGGTCGGTCAGGTGGCTTATGGCTTCGGCCTGGGGCTGCTGCCTGGCCTGCTCTTCGGCCTGGCGGCGGGTTTCCTGCTGCCTCCCTTGGCGGTCTACATGCTGCGCCTGCACCAGGGCTTCAACATCTACAATGTGGGCCTGACCTGCGGCTTCCTGGGCCTTTTTATCACCTCGCTGCTGGAGGGGGTGGGTTTGCAGATTCCGCTCCCCTTCCACTGGTCCACACAGTACGGCGGTACATTGGGGACGTTTCTTCTGATCTACTCCGTCTCCATGCTGGCGATAGGTCTCTATCTGGCCCGGGGTTTCAGCGGCCTGCGGGGGATCAGCCGCGAAGCCGGCACCTTGCCCACCGACTTCGTGGAACTGCACGGGCCGGGGGCAACGTTGATCAACATGGGCCTGGTGGGGCTGATCGGCTGGGGCTATATCCTGCTGGTGGGCGGGGTCTTCAACGGGCCGACGATAGGCGGGGTACTGACCATGGTGGGCTTTGCCGCCTTCGGCAAACACATCTTTAACGTCCCACCCATCATGCTGGGGGTCTACCTGGGCAGCCGCTTGATGGTCTGGCAGCCGGCCCAGGCTGGCCCGCTGCTGGCGGCCCTCTTCGCCACCACCCTGGCTCCCCTCAGCGGCGCTTTCGGCCCCCTGCTGGGGATACTGGCCGGCGCCGTGCACCTGATGCTGGTCATGCGCACCGCTGCCTGGCACGGCGGCTTGAACCTGTACAACAACGGCTTTGCCGGCGGCCTGACCGCCACCTTCCTGGTAGCCATCATCGGCTGGTGGTCAAGGTGGAGCGAGGATCGCCACGGAAAGGAGTAAACGAAGATCATGCTGAAACAAAAACGAAAGATCGTCCGCCTGCTGGACGAGCTCCTCTACTACGCGCTCCAGGCGGATCCACGGAAGGTGGTGGTAACAATCGAAGGCCTGGCCGATGAGACCAGGATCACCGTGGAGGATGACGGGACACGGAGAGACGAGGAGGAATGCCAGCAGGCCGAATGCATCATGAACGCCCCTTGCCGGAACGAGATGAAAGACTATTATAGCGGTCTGGCCGGAGAAAAGACCATCACCCTGTGCCGCTTGCGCATCGTGGGGATGATGATTGAAGGCGGCCGGGTGGAGAGCGGCGACGAGGGCACGCGGGTCAGCGTCTGGTGGGGTCAGGAATAGGAGACAGGCCACGGGAATACATCCCCGCAAGCGGAGGGGACAAGAGGGAGAGGAGAAAGACGAATGAGTGCCGAGACGGTCTGGCTGGACCTGCTCAACACTTCGCTGAGCGTGTTACTGTTCCTCATCGGGCTGTTCTGCCTGCTCACACGGCGCAACGTCATCAAGCAGGTGATAGGGCTCAAGATCATGCTCCAGGGCGTCACGCTGAGCTTGATGCACGCCGGCCATGTGCGCGGGGACGTGCGCTTTGCTGAGACGATGGTCATATCAGCGCTGGTGGTTGAAACAGTCGTGATCGCCATTGCCCTGGCACTGATCGTGAACGTCTTCCGCCACTACCCATCAGGAGACATTGACCTCCTGGACCGGCTGCGGGGTTGACGTGATGAACGGATTGGTGGTGGGTGTGGTTGCGCTGCCGCTGCTGGCGGGCACGTTGGTGGCTGTCATGGCCTTACGGCGCGCCCACCCCTCAACTGTGCACCGCTTGACGCTGATGGCGACTGGCTTGACGGCGCTGTGCGCCCTGGCCCTGCTGCCCCACATTGAGGATGGCCCGGCCATCACCGTGGAGTGGTTGCCTGGCGCCGGCCCTATGGGACTGACCACCGGCGCCACGGGGCTCTACGCAGTGCTGGTGACCGCGTGGGGGGCATTCCTCGTCCTGCTCGGCACCACCTCACGCAGCGCGGAATATCCACCCCTGTCCGGGGCGGTGACGCTGCTGGCGCTGGCGGCCACCAACGTTGCCTTCCTGACCGACCACTTCCTGGCCCGCTACGTCGCGCTGGAGGTCGTGGCCCTGTGCATCGCCCTGGCGCTGCTGGTCGAAGTGCGAAACTCGGCGGGCATCCGCCTGGCCCGGAGCAGCTATCTGCTCCTGCGCCTGGGCGACGCGGGCCTGCTCACCGCCATCCTGATATTGAGAGAGGCCAGCGGTACGTTGAACATTGGCCCGGCGCTGGAGCTTGTCCTGAGTTCCACCGAAGGGCTTGCCCTGAGTTCCATCGAAGGGGCAGGCGGCGCGCTGAATGCTGCGCGCCTGGGCTGGGTCGTGGCGGGCTTCGTACTGGCGGTGTGGGTCAAGCTGGGCGGCTGGCCCTTTCACTTCTGGA
>JACNHM010000515.1 GCA_014383605.1 Chloroflexota bacterium | reverse complement strand
CCCGTAGACGTGCTGCACCTCCAGCCCTTCGTCTCCGCTCAGGACAGGCCCCTCGGCCCGCTCGACGATGAACGCGCTCAGGGCCTGATGCCCCGGGGCTTCGGGATCGGTCCGGGCGTACACCAGGAAGAAATCCGCCTTCTCCGCGCCGACGATGAAGCGCTTCTGGCCGCTGAGAACGTAGGCGTCGCCGTCGCGGGTGGCGGTGGTCGTGGAGCCGAAAAAGTCGGAGCCGCCTCGGGGCTCGGTCAGCGCCTCGGCTGCGATGAGCTTCCCCGCCAGCAAGGGACGCAGCCATCGCTCCTTCTGCTCCGGCGTCCCGAACAAGTGCAGGGCTTCCCCGACGATGCTCGGCATCACGTAGGCGCAGGACAGCGCGGTACCCAGCACGCCCACCTCCTCTATGGCCACGATCTCGTCGGTCCAGCTCAGCTCGCCGCCGCCGTACTCGCGGGGGAAGCGCAGGCCCAGCAGACCGCGCCGCGCCGCTTCCTCGACGAACTCGCGGGGATACTGCACCCGGTCGGCGTCCATGTCCAACAACAATTGGCGAGGCACCTCTTTGACAAAGGCCCTCACCCTATCGCGTAGCTTCTTCTGTTCCTCTGTTAGCAAGCTTTCAATCATTCGTCACCCTCCTACTTACTACCAACCGCCATACTCAGTGGATCCAAAAACTGCTCTGAGGGGATTGCCAAATCCCCGCTTTGGGCCTGGATCTGGCGATCCAGGCCGAGCAGAATTTTTCATAGCACGTCAAAGCGGGGGGATGAGTGGAACTGTCAACGGATTCGGGGAGCGGATTGAACGGATTGGGGCTCCGTGCGCGGCATCTTCCGTTCAATCCGTTCCAAAAATCCGCTGACAGTGTTCTGCATCTTCTATCCCCCTGCTTTGGGGTGCTAAGGAATTTTTCACCAACCGCCATATTGCTGCGGCGGTTTGCCGTGGCTCTCCACTATCCTGGGATACTGGCCCTTGGCCGCCTCAGGATTGACACCCACCAACTGCACGTCGAAGCGGTGCTCGTCGCCATAGTCGAACAGATACAGGAACTTCTGCTTCATGCGCAGCGACAAGTCGCCGATTTTCACCTCGTCTGCGCTGGGCCCGTCGGCATAAGGCGAAGCGTACTCCGTACTATCATCCCAGGCCCGCCCGCTCATGTAGAAGGAGTACAGGTGATCGGAGTCGAAGTCCACCGCGCTCAGGATGGCGTAGTGCAGGTCGTCCAGCGTCTGATCTGCGGCGATCTCGATCAGTTGCCACACGCTGCGCTTGCGCTGGTACGTCACTTTGAAAGTGTAGGTCAGCACTGCGCCGGACCTGGCGACAGGCTGCGGGAGCGGCGGGGCGGCTTCAGGCAAGGGTGTGGCGCGAGCCTCGACCAGCGCCGGATCATCGCGCAGCGCGGCCAGCGCCGGCTCCGACCAGGCCGCTTCCACCGCCTGCACCGCTGCGATGTTGGCTCCGTAGTTATCCAACGCCGTCCGCAGGTGACCGGCCAGCGGGCGCAGGCTCCCCAGCGCGTCGTCCATCTCGGTGGGATGGATCAGGTCCAGGCGGGCCAGGAAGTGCAGGTAGGCCGGCAGCATTTCAGTCAGGGCCGCTGCCTTATAAGGCTGCGCGCTGAGGAAGCCAAACTGTCCGACCAGATGCCGGTCCAACGAGGCGTAACGGGGCGCCAGCGATGACAGCGGCCGCGCGGCGGGCTGTTGGCGAGCCCGTTTCTTTGCCTTTGATCGCCTCTTGCCAGTTCGTCTCTTGCTGCTCGTATCCTCCGGCTGGGTGAACTGCTGGTGCAGCAACTCGAGTAATTGGTCTCGCGCCAGGTCGCTCTTGCTGAAGGGCGCCCCGGCGCGGCGGCGCTGGTCAGCCATGAATTCGAACAACAAGACGCTGAGATTCTCCTCCCACTGCTCGGCATCCACCGCCTCGCCGAAGTCGGCTCGCTGCCAGGGAGAGGGAGCGGGCGCGGATAGATGCGGGACGGCCTGTTTCAACCACCCGGCATTGAAGGAGCCATACGGAGATGCAGCTTCGAGCAGAGCAGGATCTTTGGCGCGGGGCGTTTCCGCCGTTTCCACGTACTGGAAGAACGTCAGCAGCGTGACCTCTGAGCCCAACTCCTCGCTGGTCCAGGGCACAAGCTTTCCGGAGTCCACGGAATCCGACACGCCCGACCACATCTGACTTATGACCTGGATCAGGGGTTCAGTCTGACCGTGGTACTTCAGTTGTTCAATAACCTGAAAGAAGATGTCAATGCCCCTATCCACTGACCCTTCGGCGAAGCCGGCCAGCAGTTCGGGGATGGCCTCCCAGCGCCCCCCGGCGATGGCGTCGTTGATCAGGTTTTCGTTGTAGTACGCCACGTCGTAGCGATACAGATCGGGCGCCTCCTGGCGCAACCGTTCGACCAGTTCGGCGTAGCGGGCACGAGCCTGCGGGTCGCGACGCGGGTCAGTGTTGTCACGAATGTTCTGCAGCATCTCGTAAGCCTCCTCGCGGTCCATCTCCCCGGAGGCCAGGGTTTCCAGAAAGAACGTCACCTTGCCCTCCAGATCGGCGGCCTCAAACTGATCCCAGCGGGCGTTGATGGCTGCGATTTCTGGCGGGACTGGCGGCGGTTCAGGCATGGTCGGGGTCATCGGCGCAGGTTCAACTGCGGCCGGCGTCGCCGGCGCAGGCTTAACCGCAGACCTCTTCGCCTCTGCCTGGTCCTGGCGCCTGTGGCAATGTTTGTACTTCTTGCCGCTGCCACACCAGCAGGGGTCGTTGCGTCCTAGTTTCTGCTTTTCTGACATGTCATTCCTCCTTCCTAATCTACCAATTTACCAGTTTCCCAATTTACCATATTATTCCGCCAGCAGTGCAAAATCCCGCAGGGGCAGCACATCAAACCGTTCTGGGGCATTTGCGTATTCTTTCAACCAACTGGGCAGTTGCCGCAAGTCCTGGATGTGCGCTCCCGGCCACTCTTCGTAGAGGCCCA
>JACNHM010000041.1 GCA_014383605.1 Chloroflexota bacterium | reverse complement strand
TGTACGAGGCGCTGAGCAAGTACCTGGGCTGGGAGGTGTACTGGCACGGGGCCGAGGGGCATATGCGCTAACTTAACGCTCGTAGTCAGCCACGCAGCGATAGCGGAGTGGCGTTTACGCAAGCGGGACGGCACTCCGCTGTGCTCCGTGCCTGACTACGAACAGGCTACAGGGCTAAAGTTAGCGCCCATGGGGCCGAGGGGTAGGAGGAACACAAAGCATGGAATATCGTGAGTTGGGCCGCACGGGCTGGAAGGTTTCGGCCATCAGCTTCGGCGCCTGGGCCATCGGCGCCGACTGGGGGACGGTGGACGACGAGGAGTCCTTCGCCGCGCTGCACCGCGCTGCCGACCTGGGCGTCAACTTCTTCGACACGGCCGACGTCTACGGCATGGGGCGCAGCGAACGGCTGATCGCCCGCTTCCTCAAAGAGCGCAGCGAGGAGATCCACGTGGCCACCAAGGCGGGCCGGCGGCTGTCGCCACACACCGCCGATGGTTACAACGCCGAAAACCTCACCCGCTTCGTGGAGGACAGCCTTCGCCACCTGGACACCGGTTGCCTCGACCTGGTGCAGTTGCACTGCCCGCCGACGGAGGTGTACTACCGGCCCGAGGTGTTCGGCGCGCTGGACGATCTGGTCCAGGCGGGCAAGATCCGTTTCTACGGCGTCAGCGTGGAGAAGGTGGAGGAAGCGCTGAAGGCCATCGAGTATCCGGGCGTGCAGACGGTGCAGATCATCTTCAACATGTTCCGCCACCGCCCGGCAGAACTCTTCTTCGGCGAGGCCAAGCGGCGCAAGGTGGGCATCCTGGCCCGCGTGCCCTTGGCCAGTGGTCTTCTGACAGGCAAGATGACGCCCCAGAGCACCTTCGCGCCGGACGATCACCGCACCTACAATCGCCAGGGAGAGGCTTTCGACCGCGGCGAGACCTTCTCGGGGGTGGACTTCGAGACGGGGTTGCAGGCGGTGGAGGCGCTGAGGCCGCTCGTCCCGCCGGGGGCGACGATGGCTCAACTGGCCCTGCGCTGGATCCTGATGTTCGACGCTGTGAGCTGCGCCATTCCCGGCGCCAAGCGGCCAGCGCACGTGGAAGATAACGTCCGCGCCGCCGACCTGCCGCCCCTGTCCGACTCGACGATGGCCGCCGTGCGCGAGGTGTACGACCGCACCATCCGCCAGCAGGTGCACCACCGCTGGTAGAGCTGTTTTCAGGAACAGGCGCGAATCCGAAAGAGCAGGCGGTGCTTACCTACGCATCGCCTGCTCTTTGGTTTTCACGTCGAGTTTGGAGAGGATGTGCCGCTTTCAGGGGCTGTACCTGGCGAAGACGGTCGTATTGCCGGATTCATCAAAGGTCAGGACCTCGAACGGCTCGGCGGAGGCCCCTTCTACTTCCATGCCTGGTGAGCCGATGGGCATGCCCAGGACGACCAGGCCGGTCACATCGGGACGTTCCGCCAACAGACGTTCGATCTCGGCGGCCGGCACGTGCCCTTCGATGAGATAGCCATCCACGATGGCTGTGTGGCAGGAGCGGAGCTGCGGAGGCACTTTGGAACGGGCTTCCACTGTGGCCAGGTCTTCGACTTCCTCGACCTGTACAGTGTAACCGTTCTCCTCCATGACCTCGGCCCAGTCGCCACAGCAGCCTCAAGTGGGTGTCTTGTACACGGTCACCACGGGCAAGGCCCGTTCCTCAGGCGGCTGCTGCTGGGGTGCGGCGCTGGAACCACTACAGGCCGACAGCAGGACCGCTAAGGCCAACAGCGTCACAACAACCGATCTCCCTGACTTCATAACATAACCTCCATCGTAAAACGTAAAGCATAAAACGTAAAACATATCGCTTGTTCCCCTGTTCCGCTGACCACAGGTGAGTTTTTCGGAGAAGGCCGCGCATCGCTGTCAGCGGAACCCTTCGACAAGCTCAGGATGCAGCAGCGGAAAGACCGGAGCGTTTATCTTCCGCTTGTTCCGCTGTTCCGCTGTTCCGCTGACCGTAGCGGGGCCGGATGTCCGCCCGCCGCAGCAGGTTGGCGTTGGTCACCACGGTTATCGAGCTGGTAGCCATGGCGATCTCGGCCAGCACGGGGTGCATCAGGCCCAGAATGGCCAGCGGGATCATGACCACGTTGTAGAAAAAGGCCCAGAAGAGGCCCTGCATTACCTTGCGGAAGGTGGCCCGCGACAGCTTCACGGCGCTGACCACGCCGGACAGGTCGCCGCGCACCAGGGTGATGTCGGCGGCCTCGATAGCGATGTCCGTCCCCGTGCCGATGGCGATGCCCACGTCAGCCTGGGTCAGCGCCGGGGCGTCGTTGATGCCGTCGCCGACCATGGCCACCAGCCCGTCGGTCTCCGCCTGCAGCCGCTGTACTTCGAGCAGCTTGTCTTCCGGCAGCACCTCGGCCAGCACGCGGTCAATGCCCACCTGGCGGGCGATGGCCTGCGCCGTGCGTGTGTTGTCGCCGGTGATCATGACCGTCTCCAGCCCCATCTCCCGCAGCTCACGCAGGGCGGCCACGGCGTCGTCTTTCAGCGTATCAGCCACCGCCAACACGCCCACGAGTTCCCCATCCACGGCGACCAGCATGGCCGTCTTGCCTTCGTCCTCCAGGCGGCGCATTTCCTGCTCCATGGCCGCCACAGGGATGCCGTGTTCGTCCATGAACGTCCGGCTGCCCACCCGTACCGTGTGGCCATCCACCGTGCCGCGCACGCCCTTGCCGCGCACGGCGGCGAAGTCGCTCAGGTCGCCCAGGCCCAGACCCATCTCCTCAGCTTTGCGCACGATAGCCTTGCCCAGGGGGTGTTCACTGCCCCGTTCGACACTCGCAGCCCAACGCAGGAGGGTAGATTGGTAGATTGGTAGGTTGGTAGATTGGTAGATTGGTGGATTGGTAGATTGGTAGATTGGTAGATTGGTAGATTGGTTGGTTCCTTCGCTCACCGGTTTACCAGTTTCCCAATCTACCAATTTACCGACTATCACGTCTGTCA
>JACNHM010000288.1:8021-15277 GCA_014383605.1 Chloroflexota bacterium | reverse complement strand
ATCCGTGAAAATCCGCCGCACCCGTCAAATCCGTGTCCTATCAGGAGGTGAAGCATGGCGAAAGAATTGCTTGAGGGAAACGCGGCCATCGCCGAGGCCGCCATCCGGGCCGGGCTCGAAGCCTTCTACGGTTACCCCATCACGCCCCAGACCGAGGTATTGGAGCATCTCTCCCGGCGATTGCCGGAGGAGGGACGCGTCTTCCTGCAGGCCGAAAGCGAAGTGGCTTCCATCAACATGGTCTACGGCGCCGCCTGCACGGGCGCGCGGGTGATGACCTCCTCTTCCAGCCCCGGCATCAGCCTGATGCAGGAAGGCATCTCCTACATCGCCGCCTCCGAGGTGCCCGTCGTGTTGATCAACATCATGCGCGGCGGCCCCGGCCTGGGCAACGTCCAGCCCTCCCAGGGCGACTATTTCCAGGCCGTCAAGACCGCCGGCCACGGCGACTTCCACATGATCGTCCTGGCTCCGGCCAACGTGCAGGAGGCCATTGACTGCGTGGTGCTGGCCTTCGACCTGGCGGAGAAGTACCGCACCATCGCCATGGTCGTCGCCGACGGGGCCATCGGCCAGATGATGGAGCCGGCGGATCTGCCGCCCATGCGGCCAACCCGACCGCCCGAGGAGCGGCCCGCCTGGGCGCTGACCGGCGCCAGGGGGCGCCCCCACAACATCATCACCTCGCTCTACCTGGGGGCGGAGAACCTGGAGGAGGTCAACCTGCGGCTGCAGGCCAAGCTCAAAGAGATCGCTGCCAACGAGGTGCGCTGGAAGGAGTACAGCACCGCCGACGCCGACTTGCTGCTGGTGGCCTTCGGCACCGTGGGACGCATCTGCCAGACGGCGGTGCGGGAGGCGCGGAAGCAGGGGCTGAAGGTAGGACTGCTTCGCCCCATCACCCTCTGGCCCTTCCCCAGCGCTCGCCTGGCCGAACTGGCCGAGCAGGTGCGCGGCATGCTGGTGGTGGAGATGAACGCCGGGCAGATGGTCGAGGACGTGCGGCTGGCCGTCGAGGGTCGCTGCCCGGTGCGTTTCTACGGGCGGATGGGCGGCGTCATCCCCCTGCCCGACGAGATCCTGCCCGAACTGGACAAACTGGACAAGGAGAGTTGAAGGTTCCACGTTCCAAGTTTCAGGTTCTCATTCACCTGAAACCTGGAACATCGAAACCTGAAACGGTGGAGGTTCGACATGACGACATTGGAGATCCCCGCGGACATGGAGTTGGTCTACAAACGACCGCAGAGCCTGACCGAGGCGCACACGCACTACTGCCCCGGCTGCACCCACGGCACCATCCACCGCCTCATCGCCGAGGTGCTGGATGAGCTGGAGGTGCGGGAGCGAACCATCGGCATCGCCCCGGTGGGCTGCTCCGTGCTGGCCTACAACTACTTCAACATGGACTTCGCCGAGGCCCCCCACGGCCGCGCCCCGGCCATGGCCACCGGCATCAAGCGCGTCAGCCCGGACAAGGTGGTCTTCACCTACCAGGGCGACGGCGACCTGGCGGCCATCGGCACGGCGGAGATCATCCAGGCCGCCAACCGCGGCGAGTTCTTCACCACCATCTTCGTCAACAACGCCATCTACGGCATGACCGGCGGGCAGATGGCCCCCACGACGCTGCCCGGCCAGGTGACCACGTCGTCGCCAAGGGGGCGGGACGTGGCCACGGCGGGCCATCCAATGAAAGTAGCCGAGCTGCTGGCGGTGCTGCCGGGCGTGGCCTACGTCACCCGGCAGGCGGTGTTCGACCCCCGCGGCATCCGCCGCACCAAGGCGGCGATCAAGCTGGCCTTCCAAACCCAACTGGCGGAGCTGGGCTTCTCGCTGGTGGAGATCCTTTCCACCTGCAACACCAACTGGCGCATGGGCGTGGTGGAGGCACAGGAGTGGGCCAAGGAGCACTTGGTGGCCTTCTACCCGCTGGGCGACACGAAGGTGACCGACGAGGTACGCGCCCTGGAGCAGAAGAACTAGGAGGCAGCAATGCAGGAAGAGATCATCATTTCCGGCTTCGGCGGGCAGGGGGCGCTCTTCTCCGGCCAGTTGCTCACTTTTGCGGCCATGGACAGCGGCTTCCACGTGACCTGGATTCCCTCCTACGGACCGGAGATGCGCGGCGGCAAGGCCCGCTGCACCGTGGTCATCTCCGACGAAGAGATCGGCTCGCCGCTGGTGCGGCGGCCCAGCGCGGCCATCGTGCTCAACATCCCTTCGATGGAAGCTTTCGAGCCGGCGGTCAAGCCGGGCGGCGTGCTGGTGGTGAACAGCTCGCTGGTGCCGCAGCGCAGCGAGCGCACCGACATCCGCGCCTTTCACGTGCCCGCCAGCGACATCGCCACCGAACTGGGCAACATCCGCCTGGCCAACGTGGTCTGCCTGGGCGCGCTGGTGCAGGCCACCGGCGTCGTGCCCCTGGAAGCCGTGGAACAGGCGCTGGACGACCACCTGCCGAAGCGGCACCGCCAGCTTCTGCCCGCCAACAAGGCCGCGCTGCGCAGAGGTGCAGCACTGGCTGGCGGATAGCCAGAAGCAGTTGCCGGTTCCACGTTTCAGGTTCCGGGTTCAACCTGAAACTCGAAACCTGAAACCCACGAGAGGTGTCTGATGAACATCGGGATTCCCAAAGAACGACGCGACCTGGAGATGCGCGTGGGGCTGACCCCCTACGGGGTGCGGCTGCTCAGCCAGGCCGGCCACGTCTGCTACGTGGAGCGAGGCGCCGGTGAGGGCGCCGGCTTCACCGACTACGACTACGAACGGGCCGGCGGGCGCATCGTCTACTCCGCCGAGGAAGCCTACCGCCGCGCCGACATGGTGCTCAAGGCAGTGCGCCCCACCCAGGAGGAACTGGCCTGGCTGCACGAGGGGCAGATCCTGTGCGGCTTCCTGCACCTGGCCGCCGCCCGCCAGGAGACGGTCCAGACTCTGCTGGAAAGGGAGATCACCGCGGTTGCCTACGAGACCATTCAGACAGACGACGGGAACCTGCCGGTCCTTAAGCCGATGAGCGAGGTGGCCGGGCGCATGGCCCCGCAACTGGCGGCCACCTTCCTGCAGAGCAACTGGGGCGGCCGTGGCGTGCTGCTCAGCGGCGTGCCGGGCATCCCGGCGGCGCGGGTGGCCATTTTGGGGGCCGGGGTGCTGGGCATCAACGCCGCCCGCGCCTTCCACGGCCTGGGAGCCAACGTGTGGGTTCTCGACCGCGATCTGGAAAGGCTGCATCAAGTAGATGACATGTTCCAGGGTCGCGTCACCACCATGGTCGCCTACGATTTCAACATCGCCCGCGTGGCCCGTTTTGTGGAAGTGCTGATCACTGCCGTCCTGGTGCCGGGCGCTCGCGCCCCCATCCTGGTCACCCGCGAGATGGTGCGCTCCATGAAAAGGGGGGCGGTCATCCTGGACTTCAGCATTGACCAGGGCGGATGTGTGGAGACCAGCCGTCCCACGACGCTGCGCGACCCCATGTTCGTCGAAGAGGGCGTCGTGCACGTGTGCATCCCCAACGCCCCTGGGGTGCTCCCCCGCACCTCCACCCACGCCTTCAACAACGCCGCCTGGCCCTACATCCGCCGCATCGCCGAGGTGGGGCTGGCGCCGGCTGTGCAGGAAATGCCCGATCTGGCGCGGGGCATCGCCACGCGGGACGGGAAGATCGTCAACGAGCCCCTGGCCGCAGCCTACAAGGCCGCCGCGTAGGAGTGAGACATGGCCTACAGTTGGTCCAAGATCTACGAGAGCAAAGTCACCACTGCTGAGCAGGCAGTCAAGGCCATCAAGTCCGGCGACCGCATCTTCCTCACCGGCAACTGCAGCGTGCCCCAGGTGCTGCTGGGGGCGCTGGTCAACCGGGCCCACGACCTGGAGGAGGTGGAGATCTGCCACGCCCTGACCCTGGGGGCCAGCGATTACGTCAAACCGGAGATGGAGGGACACATCCGCGTCAACGCCCTCTTCATCGGCCCCAACGTGCGCCAGGCCGTCCAGGAGGGGCGGGCCGACTACACGCCGAACCTGCTGTCGGAGTTCCCGCTGCTGTTCAGCCGGGGCGTCCTGCCGCTGGACGTGGCCTTCGTCCACCTCTCCCGGCCCGACGAGCATGGCTTCTGCTCCTACGGCATCGAGACGGGGCTGACCAAGACGCCCGCCGAGTCGGCCAAGATCATCATCGCCGAGGTCAACCCACACATGCCCCGCTGCCTGGGCGACAGCTTCATCCACGTCAGCCGGCTGGACTACATCGTGCCGGTGGACTATCCCCTGATCGAGTTGCCCATGACCGAAGGGGGGCTCACCGACCTGCACGTGCGCATCGCCGAGCACATCGCCGAACTGATCCCCGACGAGGCCACGATGCAGATGGGCATCGGCGCCATTCCCGATGCCGTGCTGCAGTTCCTGTACCACAAGAAGGACCTGGGCGTGCACACCGAGCTGTTCTCCGACAGTGTCATTGACCTGGTGGAAGCCGGCGTGCTGACCAACGCTCGCAAGACGCTGCACCCGGGCAAGATCATCGCCGGCTTCATGCTGGGGACGAAGCGGCTTTACGACTGGGCGGACGACAACCCCATCATCGAGTTGCACCGCACCGAGTACATCAACGATCCCTTCGTCATCGCCCAGAACCGCCGCCAGGTGGCCATCAACTCGGCCATCGAGGTGGATCTGACCGGGCAGGTGTGCGCCGATTCCATCGGTCCCAAGCTCTACAGCGGCGTGGGCGGGCAACTGGACTTCGTCTACGGGGCCGCCCGCTCCAAAGGCGGCGTGCCCATCATTGCTCTGCCCAGCACGGCCAAGGGTGACCAGATCAGCCGCATCGTGCCCATGCTCAAGCAGGGCGCTGGCGTGGTCACCACCCGCAATCACGTCCACTACGTGGTGACGGAGTACGGCGTGGCGGAACTGTACGGCAAGACCATCCGCCAGCGGGCGCAGTCGCTCATCGGCATCGCTCACCCCGCGTTCCGCGATGAGCTAACGCAAGCAGCCAGGGAACTGCACTATCTCTAAACGTCTATCCAACGCATTGCAATGATCGTATTGATCCACGGCGAAGAAGAGCTTCTGCAGGCGGAAGCGTTGCAGAAGCTGAAGGCCGCCCTCGGCCCCTCCGAGATGGCTGACCTGAATACCACCCACCTGGACGGTCGCAAGGTCACCCTGAGCGAGCTGCAGCAGGCGTGCGATACGGTGCCCTTCCTCTCCCCGCGCCGGTTGGTGATCGTGGATTCGCTGTTCAGCCGGCTGGCCGGCGGCGAGAAGGGGCGCCCCAAAGCGCAGGACGCCTACCTGCAGGAATTGCTCAGCTACCTCGACCGGTTATCGGAGAGCACAGATCTGGTCTTCGTGGAAGCGAAAACCGTGGGCCGAGGCCACCCGCTGCTGCGGCGGCTGCAGGCGTTGGAAAAGGACAACCGCGCCCAGGTAGTGCTCTGCCAGCGAAAACGCCGCAACGATCTCGTTGACTGGGTCGAAACGCGGGCGCGGGCCAAGGGAGGCCAGATCACCCGCGACACCACCCACGAGCTTGTCAACACCGTGGGCGACAATCTGCGGCTGCTGGATCAGGAGCTGGAGAAACTGATCGCCTACACGGCGGGGGAGCGAGCCATCAGCCGTGAGGATGTGCGGCTGCTGGTGCCCGAAGCCCAGCAGGCCAACATCTTCCACATGGTGGATGCCCTGGGGCAGGGCAACGGGCGGCGAGCTATCGCCTTGCTGCATCACCTGCTGGACGATGGCGCCGCGCCCCTCTACCTGCTGGCCATGATCGTGCGGCAGTACCGCCTGCTGCTGCAGGTGAAGGACCTGATAGGACAAGGCTTGCGGCCTTCTGCCATCGCCAGGGAGCTGAAGTTGCGGGACTTCGTGGTGGAGAAGATGGTGCGCCAGGCGCGGCGCTACTCCCTGCCGCAGTTGGAGGCCATCTACGAGCGGCTGCTGCAGACCGACCTGGCGATCAAGACGGGACAGATGGAACCCATCATGGCCCTGGACGTGCTGGTGGCGGAGTTGAGCGGGTAACAGGGGTTGCCCCGAGAGTGAGAGGACTGTGAAATGATCCCCCTCCGTGATACGATTCGCTCCCGACGCTTCCCGGTGGTCAACACCGTGATCATTGCCCTCAACGTGATCGTCTTCCTCGTGGAAACGTGGATTGAGCCGGGGGCGCTGGACCGGCTGATCTACAGCTTCGGCCTGATGCCGGACGGGTTCTGGATCGGCGGCCCCAGCCGCTGGGTGACGATCCTCACCTCCACCTTCCTGCACGGAAGCTGGTTCCACGTGATCTCCAACATGATGGCCCTCTACATCTTCGGCGACAACGTGGAGGACCGGCTGGGGCACGTGCGCTATCTGGTATTCTACCTGCTGGGCGGCATACTGGCCGGAGTGGCGCATCTGTGGGCCTATCCAACGTCGGAACTGCCCACGGTGGGAGCCAGCGGAGCCATCGCCGCCGTGCTGGGAGCATACCTCATCCTCTATCCACGGGCCAGGGTCATCACCCTGATCCCCATCCTCTTCTTCTTCCGCGTGGTGAACATACCGGCCCTGGTTTATCTCGGCCTGTGGTTCCTGATGCAGTTGCTCAACGGCACCCTGGCCCTGGCCGTGGATACGTTTCAGGGCGGTGGCGTGGCCTGGTGGGCGCACATCGGCGGCTTCGTGACCGGTATGGCGCTGGTCAAGCTCTTCGAGCCCCGCCGGCGCCGCCGCGACTACGCCGATGGATACTCGCCGGGGTAGGCAACAGCAACCCAGCCTATCCCCTTGTCCCCACACCACACCAGCGGTCCCCAAAGCAAAGCCCCAGCGGAGGGTGAGACGCTGGGGCTCGGCCATGCCAGATGCAACTCTAGTCGCTACTTGTACCGGCCTGTGATGCTGATCTGGCCTTCCTGGATGTCCACTTCCTCGACGTACACGTTCGTTTCCGTCTGAAGCCACTGCTGCAGGTAGGGTCTCAGAAGATTCTCTGCCTGAGCCCGCAAGAATCCTGTCAGCGGCTGGCCGCCAGCACGTATCTCCACGATCTGCGGGATGGCCTTGCCATCCTCAACTGTGACTGCTGCCACCGCCTCGACGTTCCAGGTGAAAAAGCCCAGGCGCGCTCTGCCGCCGGCGATGACCTGTCCAGGCTCCAGACTCACGTAGACATTGCTGACCGGAGCGCTGGGCTGCGCGGCCAACCCTTTCCGGACAAGTTCGTTCACCTCTTCTTCGCTGAGCGTCAG
>JACNHM010000288.1:5992-7657 GCA_014383605.1 Chloroflexota bacterium | reverse complement strand
GGCTCGAAATCTATGACTAACCCTTGGCAAGGCTTTCCCTCCTACTCACTCTCTCGTTCCCGGCAGCGCAGCACCCAGTAGAGCACGATGGATCCGGCCACCGCCGCGTTGAGCGATCCCACGCCGCCCCGCATGGGCAGCTTCAACAGCCAATCGCAGCGCTCCCGCACCAGCCGGCTGAGCCCGCGACCCTCGCTGCCCACCACCAGCGCCAGCGGCCCGCTGAGGTCCACAGCGTCGTAAGGTTGCGCTTCGGGCCGCGACTCCAACCCCGCCACCCACAACCCCGCTTGCTTCAGTTCCGCCAGCGTCCGCGCCAGGTTGGTCACCTGCGCCACCCGCAGGTGCTCCGCCGCCCCGGCCGACGTGTCGCTGGCCGCCGGCGTGATGGCCGCCGAGCGCCGCTGCGGCAGCACCACGCCGTGGACGCCGGCCGCTTCCGCCGTGCGCAGCAGCGCGCCCACGTTGCGGGGATCTTCCAGGTGATCGAGCACCAGCAGCAGCGGTGGCTCGCCGCGCGGCTCGGCCAGGGCCAGGATGTCCACCAGATCGGCATACGGGTAAGGCGATGCTTCCAACACGACGCCCTGGTGCCCGCTCACCAGCCGATCCAGTTCCCGCCGCTCGACCCGCCGCACTGCGCAGCCAGCCGCTTCGGCCAGGGCCACGATCTCGGCCACGATGCCCGTTTCCCGCACGCCCTCAGCCAGCGAGAGGCGAAGGGCCCGTCGTCGCCCCGCCCGCAGCGCCTCCCGCACCGCCTGCCGCCCATACAGTTGGTCATGAGATGCATGAGGGCGATTGTTTGTAGATCTCACCACACTCAACACCCGTAGCGGAGATGCAAGGGTGAGGGGGAGACGGGGTGACAAGGAGCAAGGGGAAATCTGCTCCCTGTCACCTTGTCTCCTTGTCCCCTTGTCTCCCCTGCTCCTTTTCGGCGACGAGGATGACACCCGTGCCCACCGGCAACTGGAACACCTTCAGCAGTTGCGCCTCCAGCCAGCCCACAGCGTTGAGCACGGCATTCACCAGCGGCGACGCCGGCTCCATCTCCACCTGGTAGGCCTCGTCGTCGAAATGCGGCGAGGCCAGGTCTGGCTCCGCCGCCGCCCGGCGACGCAGCAGGATGAGCGCCGCGGCTAAGGGGAAGACGAGGAAGTTGTTGTAGGAGCCGCGCCGCGTGCGCAAGCCCACGCTGGCCAGCTTGCTGCGCAGCTCCGCCACCGTGTAGCGCCGGTGGTGGGCATTGAGCACGTCGTTGTGGCTCCACAGCCACATGAAAGCCGGCACGGTGACCAGCAGCTTGCCGCCTGGCTTCAGCACCCGCCAGCATTCGCTGAACACCCGCATCTCCCCCTCGTCGGGCACGTGCTCCACCGTGTCCAGCAGCGCCACCAGGTCGAATTCCTCATCTTCGAAGGGCAAATCCTCGGCCCGCCCCTCGCGCACGTCCAGGCCGCGCTCTCGCGCCACCGCCAGCGGCCGCCGGTTGTTGTCCACGCCCACTACCTCTCCGTAGTGTGCCAGGTGGTGGGCCATGTTCCCCGCCCCGCAGCCCACGTCCAGCACGCGGCGATCATGCTTGCCCGGCCCCAGGTAGCGGTCCAGGTAGAGCAAGATGGCCCGCGTGCGCGTGGCGAACCACCAGTGTTTGTCCTCTTC
>JACNHM010000288.1:0-5621 GCA_014383605.1 Chloroflexota bacterium | reverse complement strand
CGAATGAGGCGCAAGGCGGCCTCGACAAATGTTAGGCGCTCTGGGATCGTAAACTTCTTGAGTTCTTCCAATACTTCTACTTGTGTCATGCCCCCTCACTTCTCCTCCTCTTGATGGACATAGCATTCCCTCAGGCCTCCCCGGTGCCAAGAGCATTGTACCTCAGTTTTCCCGGAGAGCCAAGCCGCCACTCAGCGAGCGCTCAGCAGTAGCTTGCATTTGCTCACTCTCATCACCTCTCGGGCTCGGCCAGCAGAAAAGCGGAGAGGTCGGAGTTTATCTACCTTTTTCGCTTTCTTCGCTCTTCCGCTGCCCAAATCCGTTACTGCTGTGCCATCGCGCTCTACCACGCGCCGGCCAGCAGTGATTCGGCTTCGGCCAGCACCTGTTGGACGCCGATGTCGCGCACGCAGGGGTGAGCAGGCAGTTCCTCGGCGGCGAAGTCCAGCCGGTTGCAGGGCACACAGGGCCAATCGCTGAGGAGCACGCGGTGGCGAAACGGGTTGCCCCAGGGGCCGAAGGCTCCGGCGTCCACCGGCCCGTAGAGGTGCACCGAGGGCGTGCCCACGGCCACGGCCAGGTGCAGCGGCCCGCAATCCGGACCGATCACCAGCCGGCAGCGGCGGTAGAGCGCCGCCAGTTGCCCCAGCGTCGTCTCCCCCGCAGCCATGAGCGGGTCCACACGCGTGCGGGCGGCCACGGCCCAGACCAGGTCCAGCTCGTCGGCGGAGCCGGTGAGCAGGATCTGCGCCTCGCGCCGCTCGGCCAGCGCGTCGGCCACGGCAGCCCACTTCTCGTCCTCCCACAGCTTCACCGTCGCCCCCGCGCCGGGATGGATGGCCACCAGGGGACGGTCGGGCACCGCGCCGTGTGCCAGCAGCCACTCCTCAACCCAGGCTTCCTCCTCCCGCGCCGGCGCAAACTCCAGCGGGTGCGTCGTCCAACTGATCGGCTCAACTGCTGAGACCTGCGACCTGAGACCTGCGACCTGCGACGTGATCCGTGAAACGTAAAACGTGAAACGTAAATTCTGCTCTACCTCATGCCGCCCGGCAACGTATGGCACCGCTTGCGTGAGAAACGGCCGTACCTCGGGGACAGCGTAGCCGAGGCGATAGGGGATGCCCGCCGCGGCGGCCAGCAACGCTCCCCACCAGTGGTCGAAGCGCATGACCAGCGACAGGTCGAAGCGCTGCCGCCGCAGCTTGCGTGCCTCCTGCAACAGCAAGCGATAGGGAGCCAGCAGCGAGCGCTTCGGCTGCCGCGTGAAGCCGGGGAAAGAACAGGTGATGACCTCATCCACGTGCGGATTGCGTTGCATGATCTCCCGTCCCCAGGGACCGACCAGCAGCGTGATGTGCGCCTCCGGCAGACGCTCCCGCAGCCAGCGCAACGCCGGGGTCAGGAAGAGCAGGTCGCCCAGATGGTCAGGGCGGATGAGGAGGAGGGACGGGGGACGGGGGATGCGGGATGGGGAACCAGAAGCCAGAGAACGCAAGGCCACGCCGACCGCACGGAGAAATGCCAGGCGCAACCGCTGACGGCTCGTCCGGGGCGGAGTTCCCTTCATTTCCCCTATTTCCCTCCTTTCCCTCTCATCCATCTCGGCCCTTCTTTAATCCACGACGTAAAGCTCTTCCATCCTTGGCACAATCGCCTCCCAGCCGTAGTGCGCTTCGACGAAGCGGCGGGCAGTGCGGCCCAGTCTGGCCCGCTGCGTTTCGTCGGCCAGCAATTCCAGCACCGCGGCGGCGAAGGCTTCCGGCGCATCAGCCACCCGCAGCTCCTGTCCATCGGTCACATCGAACCCTTCGCAGCCCAGCGACGTGGAAACGATGGGTTTGCCCATGGCCATAGCCTCCAGCAGCTTCAGCCGCGTGCCGCCGCCCATGCGCAAGGGGGCCACGTACACCGCCGCGCTGGCGATGTAGGGGCGCACATCCTCCACCCAACCGGTGAGGGTCACGTCCTCCCGCTGGCGCAGCGGGTCGAGGCGGGCGTGAGGTTTCTGGCCCACGACGACGAAGTGCGCCTCAGGCCGCGCCGAGCGGATGCCGGGCAGCACCTCGTCGGCGAACCACAGCACGGCATCCACGTTGGGACGAAAATCCATCTTGCCTGTAAACACCAATGGCCAATGGCCAATGACCACATCTTGGGGTTTGGTCATTGGGATTTGGTCATTGTAGAATTGAAGATCCACGCCATTGGGGACGATAGCGGGATGGAGCCCTGGCACCAGCCGCTGCAGCGCCACGGCGTCCGCTTCCGACACCGCGGCCACGCCGTCGGCCTGCTGGCAGACGTGGGTCTCGTAGTGGCTCAGCTTCTGCCATTGGATGAGGGAGTAGAGCGCGCCCGCCCAGCGGCGCGGTCGCCTGGCGTCGGTCTCGAAGACGCGCCGCTGCAGGAGGTATTCGGCGTTGTGGTCGTCGAAAACGAGCCGCGGGCGGGGCGTGAGGGCGGCAAAGCGCGGCCAGGCGCGCAGCCACAGCCCGTAGGGGGCCATCTCGATGCCCTCGATCTGCACCACGTCGTAGGTCTCCTCGGCGATGAGGGCCGCCAGCCGCTGCTGGAAGGCGCGGGAGGCCAGCCGCAGGGCCATGTCGGGCAAGGGCGAGGAAATGGTAGTCAGCAGCCGCTGCCCCAGCGTGCGCCGCGGCGCGGGCACGGTCTCGATGCGCTGGCAGTGCCGGAAGAGCGGCGAGTCGGAAGCCAGTTCGTCCCCCTCTTGCCGGAATGAGAGCAGGTGCAGCCGGTGACGAGCCGCCAGGTGGGCGATGAGGTTGTAGTTGCGGATGGCCGTGCCCTGCTGCGGCGGGTAAGGCAATTGCGGGGTCAGGACGAGGATACGCTTGCGGTCTGTCATCGTTTTCTCGTTCCCAATCTACCAATCTACCAATCTACTGATTCCCCACCACCCGCCGATAGACCTCCAGCGTGCGACGGGCTGCCTTTTCCCAGGAGAAGGCGCGGGCCCGCTGCAACCCCTTCTCCCGCAGCTCGGCCCACAGATCGTCGTCGGTCACCAGCCGCCACAGCGCCACGATCAGTTCCTCCTCGTCCTCGGGATCCACCAGCAGGGCGGCGTCGCCCACCACCTCCGGCAGACTGGAGACGTTGGATACCACCACCGGCGTGCCGCAGGCCATGGCCTCCAGCGGCGTCAGCCCGAACCCTTCGTAAAACGCCGGGTGCGCCAGGCAACGAGCCGCGTTGTAGAGGTACAGCAACTCCTCGTTGGTGACCTTGCCCAGGAAATGGCAGGATTGTCGCAAGCCCAGCTGCTCCACGAGCTGGAACACCTCCTCGAACAGCCAACCGCGGGCGCCGGCCAGTGCCAGACCCACGTCCAGCTTGTAATCTTCCAGGAATTGGCGGTAGGCGCGCAGCAGCCCCTGCACGTTCTTGCGCGGCTCGATGGTGCTGACGAAAAGTATGAACCGTTCGGGCAATCCGAAGCGATCACGGACAAAGCGCGCCGCCTCGGCGCGATCCAGCGGGCGGTAGAGGGGATCGGCAGCCTCGTGGATGACGGTGATCTTATCGTCCGGCACGCCCAGCAAATTGATGATGTCCTGCCGTGTGCTCTCGGAGACGGCGATGATGTGATCGGTGCGGCGCACGGCCTGGTCAATACGCCCGTAGTAGCGGGCGCTCTCCCGGGTCAGAAAGTGCGGATACACGAGGAAGGCCAGGTCGTGGATGGTGATGATGGACTTGAAGCCGCCCCAGAAGGGGGGGATGAAATCGGGGCTGTGCAGCAGGTCGAGCGAGTATTGTAGCAATTCCAGGCTCAGCAGGTAGGGCTCGACGCGGTGGTGGCTGGGCGTCCACAGCCCCAGGCAGCGAAACTGATTCCCTTCCAGCAACGGCGCAACAGCCTTCCGGCTCTGGAAGACGATGAAATCGTCGTCCTGGTCTATGTCCGCCAACGCCCGCAGCAGGTTGATGGTGTACTGCCCGATGCCGGCGGTCGTGTAGTAGGTCAGTCGGGCGTCAACTCCGATCTGCATGAAGTCCTCTGGAATCAGGTCTCAGGTATCAGTGATCAGTCATCAGGCGGTGACCAGAATCCTGATCACTGACCGTCTATCTCGTCCAATCTGCACCCTTCGAGCTCCAGCAAATGGCGCTTCATCTCCAGCCCGCCGCCGAAGCCGGTGAGCCGGCCATCGCTGCCCACGACGCGGTGGCAGGGCACGACGATGGGCCAGGGGTTGCGGGCCATGGCCTGCCCCACGGCCCGCGCCGCGCCCGGCGAGCCGACCTCCCGCGCCAACTCGCCGTAGGTGCGAGTCTGGCCGCGGGGAATGGCCCGCGTGGCCGCCCACACGCGCCGCCGGAAGTCCGTGCCCTGGTGCGCATCCAGTGGCAGGTCGTCAAAGTTGACCGCTTCGCCGCGGCAGGTGGCCTGCAGCCGGGCCTTGAGCCCAGCCAGCCGGCCATCGTCCGGTTCGCCGTGGCCATGACGTTCCCGCAACCGCTGCAGCGCTGCCGCTTCCGTCGGCTCAGGCAGCGTCAACTCCACCAGGCCCGCCGCCGAAGCGGCGATGCCCACCCAGCCCAAGGCGGTCTCACACGCCGTAACGATCATCGCCGGTACTCACTCCTCCTGGGGCAACAGCAACCGTTCCGGATGCGTGTACACGTCCATGCGCTGCCCGCGCACGTAGCCGATCAGCGTGATGCCCCAGGCTTCCGCCAGCGGCACCGACAGGCTGGTGGGCGACGTGCGGCTGGCCACCAGTTCCACCCGCATCTTGGCCGCCTTGTTCAGCATCTCCGAGCTGATGCGCCCCGTGCAAAGCAGCAGCTTGCCCTCCGTGGCCATGCCGCGGCGCAGACACTCGCCCCAGACCTTGTCCACGGTGTTGTGCCGCCCCACATCCTGCGCCACCGCCAGCAGCGTCTCCCCGTCGCTGAGCGCCGAGGTGTGCAGCCCCCAGACGTGCCCGTGCAGCGGCCCCGAGCGCTGCATCAGGTCCATCAGCCCGACGAGGCGGGCTGGCGCGAGGCGCAGCGAGGAGGCCAGCGGCTCGTGCGTTTCCGACAGGTCGTCGAAGGTCACGCCACCGCTGCAGCCAGAGGTCAGGATGCGATGCTGGGGTAACGCCACTTCAGGGTTGGCCAAACGCACGTTGACCAGCCCCTCGTCCAGGCAGACGCGGAGCAGCACCACCTCCGCGGGCCGAGCGATGATCCCTTCCCCCATCAGGAAGCCAACCACCAGGTCGTCCACAGCGATGGGGGTGCACATCAGCTTGGCCAGCTCGTGGCCGTTGACGTAAAGGGTGAGCGGCGTCTCCTCGATGACCGTCCGCTCGACGCTCTCTCGGCGCTGGCCTTTGATCTGGGTGCAGGGTACTGAGACGGCGCCTTCGATCAAGCCAGTGTTTTCCTTTCGCGAATTTGGGTGGTCTACCTCTTTTGTGTTGATGCTCTTTCTTCACCGCAGAGCACGCGGAGCACGCAGAGATTCTTTGATTTTCTCGGCGTGCTCGGCGGTCTCCGCGGTTGAAAAGTGGTCGAAACTGGCGTCAACACGGTTAGGGAAGACTGCCCGAATCTGCAGAGGGACAGAATCTGCCACTAGTGTGCAGTCCTGCGAGGACGTAAAA
>JACNHM010000391.1 GCA_014383605.1 Chloroflexota bacterium | reverse complement strand
GGGGAGCACTCATGAACGACAAAGCCTACAAGCGCATCATCCATGCCTGGTGCATGTACGACTGGGCCAATTCCGCTTTCGCCACGACCATCCTGGCCGCCGTCTTACCCATCTACTACAGTCAGGTTGCCGGGGCGACACTGCCCAGTGAGGCCAGGGCGACCGCCTATTGGAGCCTGGGCCTGAGCTTGAGCCTGCTCATCGTCGCCGTGCTCTCGCCCATCCTGGGCACTGTCTCCGACGTGATGCGCGGCAAGAAGCGCTTCCTGACTGTCTTTGCTGCCTTGGGCATCGTGGGCACTGGCTTACTGGTACTCGTGGATACCGGTGACTGGCTGCTGGCTTCGATCCTGTTTGTCCTGGGCCGCATCGGCTTCACGGCTGCCAACGTCTTCTACGATGCCCTGTTGCCCCATGTGGCCAGAGAAGAAGACCAGGATAGGGTCTCTACGCGCGGCTATGCGCTGGGCTACCTGGGCGGTGGGTTGCTGTTGGCCATCAACGTGGTGATGATCCAGCTCTTGCCCAGCACCTGGGGGCCGCGGCTCTCCTTCCTGAGCGTGGCTATCTGGTGGGCGATCTTTTCCATCCCGATTCTCACCCGTGTGCCGGAACCGCCAGCAGCCACCGCCACCCTCGTCCCTGGTGAGAACGTCATCACGGTGAGCTTCCGGCGGCTGGGGGACACGCTCAAGGACATTCAGCGCTACCGCGAATTGTTCAAGTACCTGATCGCCTTCCTGATCTACAACGACGGCATCGGCACCATCATCGGCGTGGCCGCCATCTATGGGGCCGAGTTGGGCTTCGGCAGCATCGAACTGATCCTGGCGCTGTTGCTGGTGCAGTTCGTGGGTATCCCCTTCAGCCTGATCTTTGGTCGCTTGCCCAGCCGTGCCGAGAAGCGGCGGCCTCTGTTCCTGGCCTTCATCGTGTTCAATCTGATTGCTCTGCCGCTGGTCGGTGTTGTCGGGGCCCGGGTGTTGCCCGGCGAGATCTCGGGAGCGCCGCTGCCGCCGTATGCCAGCACGGCGACGGCCGTAGGCGAGGGCGTTTACCTGGCCGATAGTGCGGCTTTGCGCTACAGCGGGGCCTGGGAAAGCGTGCTCGTTGCAGGGGAAGAACTCGGCACTGATCAGGATCTGATCTACGCCGTCGCTTACGAGCCCGGGACACGCAGCGATTTTGCCTTCAATGGGCAGAAGATCGAAGTAACCTATAGCATCGGGCCGGACCGCGGCATCTGGGATGTGGAGTTGGACGGCCAGCCTCTTCTAGACGAGGACACAGGTGAGACACTCACAGTTGATGGCTACAACGCCACGGTGCGTTATGGTGTGCATCGTACCTTCCAGGCAGAGAAGCCTGGGGAACACGTTCTGGCTCTGGTCAGCACTGGCGACAAGAACGCCGCCAGCGCAGGCACAGCCATGACCTTGGCCCAGGTGGAGGTTCTGCCGCCGATACGCCAGAGCAACTTGCCATTGATCATCGGCTTGATCATCGTCCTGGAGGTCCTTGGCGCCCTGTTCGCATGGCTGCTGGGCCGGGCGCTTTTCTCCCGCTGGGCCGAGACGCTGGACGCCCGGCGCAGCATCATCCTGGCACTGGTTGTCTATGCCGTGATCGCCATCTGGGGCTACTTCCTGAACTCGGTCGTCGAATTCTGGTTCCTGGCCTGGATGGTGGCCATTGTCCAGGGCGGCAGCCAGGCCCTGAGCCGTAGTCTCTACGCCAGCATGTCGCCAGCGGCCAAGAGCGGCGAGTTTTTTGGCCTCTACGGCGTGATGGAGAAGTTCTCGGCCATCATTGGCCCCCTGCTCTTTGCGGCTGCGGTCGCCGTCTTTGACAGCAGCCGGCCAGCAGTCCTGAGCCTGATCGTGCTCTTCTTGGTCGGCATCTTCTTGCTGCGGCGGGTGAACGTGGAGGAGGGCCGCCGCGTGGCGAAGGAGGAGGACGCCAGGGCGGGGTTGTCGCTTGCTCCTTGAGGGTCGCCTCTGATTCGCGAAAGGAAGCCTTCCATGCCTGAGATACCGGATCGCAACCTGGCCCTGGAACTGGTACGAGCCACCGAGGCTGCGGCCCTGGCCGCGGCGCGCTGGATGGGCCGGGGCGACAAGGCCGCCGTGGACCAGGCCGCCGTAAACGCCATGCGCCTGGTCTTGAACACCGTGGAGATGGATGGCATCATCGTCATCGGCGAGGGAGAGAAGGACAGTGCCCCCATGCTCTGCAATGGGGAGCGTCTGGGCACCGGTCATCTCCCTTCGGTGGACATCGCTGTGGACCCTGTGGATGGCACCCGACTGACGGCCGAGGGGGGCGCGGGGGCGCTGAGCGTGGTGGCCGTCTCGGAACGGGGCGCCATGTACGCCCCAGGCAGCGTGGTCTACATGGACAAAATCGCTGTGGGGCCGATGGCTCGTGGCGTGATAGACATCAACGCGCCGGTGGTGGAGAACCTGCGGGCAGTGGCCCGGGCCAAGGGCAAAGACGTGGATGACCTCACGGTGATCATCCTCGATCGTCCCCGCCACGCCGAACTGATCCGCCAGGTGCGCCAGACAGGCGCCCGCATCCGCCTCATTCGCGATGGCGACGTGGCGGCGGCCATTGCCGCCGCCCGCCCTGAGACAGGGATTGACATCCTGGTGGGTGTTGGGGGATCTCCGGAAGCGGTGCTCACCGCCTGTGCCCTCAAGTGTATGGGGGGCGAAATGCAGTGCAAGCTGTGGCCGCGCGACGACAGCGAACGGCAGGATGCCCAGGAACAGGGGCTGGATCTGGAGCAGGTGCTGACCATTGATGACCTGGTGCGAACTGATAATGTTTTCTTTGCGGCCACGGGCGTGACCGATGGTGAGTTCCTGGAGGGGGTCAATTTCTTCGGCACAGGCGCCCGCACGAGCAGCGTCGTCATGCGCTCCAAGACCGGCACCATCCGCAACATCGAGGCCACCCATCGCTGGGAGAAACTGATGCGCTTCAGCATCATCAAATTCGATCAAACGGTGAGAAATCAGGATGGGGGAAACCTCTGATCTCCCGTTTGCCGTCTTTGGGAAATGATGCTATAATTGCCACGTATTAGCAATAGAAGGCACGGTTGATCGTGCCAGAAGCATTCTGAACTCACACCACCCGGCCAGCGAGCTGCCCTTTTGATTGGCCTAGCTGTGCTGGCATGTTCCTCACGAATGTTCCCATCTTTCTCTGGCTCTTATTCACACCATTGAATGAATAGACAATCGGGTTATCATGTCCCGTGAATTGTCTTTCGGCTGTTCCTTCGCCGCCTTACACGGCTGGTGACTATGTTATCCCGCCTTCGGGACGTTCGGCGCAGGTGCAGCAGGCGTTGTGCACCACTGGATGACGGGCGCGGGAGTGACATCTGATTCCTTGCCTGGGAGTGAACTGACCATGAACGACAAACACAGTATGAACATTGCTGAACTGGAAAAGAATACCGTAGGTGAACTGCGTGACATCGCCCGCGACAAGGATGTCACCGGCTACACGCGGCTGAAGAAGGTCGATCTCATCTTGCGCATTCTGGCCGCGCAGGCCCAGGAGATGGGCTTTTTCCTGGGCGGCGGCGTGTTGGAGATCGTTTCGGAGGGCATCGGCTTCCTGCGCTCGGTCCACATGCTGCCTGGCCCGGAGGATGTCTACGTCTCTCAATCCCAGATCCGCCGTTTCGGTTTGCGCACGGGCGATCATGTCATCGGACAGGTGCGTCCGCCGAAGGAATCGGAGAAATACTTCAGCTTGTTGAAGGTGGAAACGGTCAACGGCCAGGACCCGGAAGAGGCCAAAGAACGTCCCCGTTTCGAAACGCTGACCCCCGTTTTTCCTGACCAGCAGTTTCGGCTGGAGACCAGTCCGGACATTCTGGTCACCCGCTTGCTGGATCTGCTGGCGCCCATCGGCCGCGGCCAGCGCGGCCTCATCGTCTCCCCGCCCAAGGCAGGCAAGACCACTGTGCTGAAGCTCATCGCCAACGGCATCACCAGCAATTACGACGACGTGCACATGATAGTCGTGCTTATCGGCGAGCGACCGGAGGAGGTGACGGACGTGGACCGTTCGGTGGAGGCGGAGGTGGTGGCGGCCACGTTCGATGACCCCGTGCAGGATCACACGCGGGTAGCGGAGATGGCTCTGGAGCGGGCCAAACGATTGGTGGAGGCGGGCAAGGACGTGGTCATCCTGGCCGATTCCATCACCCGTCTGGCCCGTGCCTACAACCTGGTGGTGCCCCCCAGCGGCCGCACGCTGTCGGGCGGCATTGATCCCGCCGCTTTGTACCCTCCCAAGCGTTTCTTCGGCGCCGCGCGCAACATCGAAGATGGTGGCAGCCTGACCATCATCGCCACCTGTATGGTGGATACGGGCAGTCGTATGGATGACGTGATCTACGAGGAATTCAAGGGCACGGGGAACATGGAGCTGCATCTGAACCGCAAACTGTCTGATCGGCGCATTTTCCCGTCCTTCGACATTGAGCGCTCCGGCACCCGCCGGGAGGAACTGTTGCTGGAACCGGAAGTGCTGAGGAGGGTATGGACCATGCGGCGCATGGTTGATGCCTTGGGCGGTGGCGAAGACGCCATCGTTCCTCTGCTCGACCAACTGCGGCGCACGCGCAGCAACCGGGAGTTCCTGGCCTCTCTTACGGCAGGCGGGATTTAGTGCACTGGAGGCAGAAGCGGATGCCTGAAGCGCTGCTATTCCCAGGCGAAGACGATAGCCCGATGTCCCCATCCGATGCCCCGGCTGATCTGGAAGCTGCCGCGGGCGATGATGAAGAGGTCGGTTTCGATCAGGATCTCTGGACTCGGCTGGTAGCTTTCGCCAGGGACTATTTCAGCGGTTTTACCCCCATGCGCTGGGCCTCCCACGCCGCCGTGATCCTGGTGGCCGTGCTGGTGTTGATCCTCAGCCAGGTGGAGATGCCGCGGTGGGAGTTGCCTCGCGCTGAGCCGCCTCAGCCGCCGGCAGCGGCCGACGAGTCGCTGCCCTTGATCTCCTTCTGGCCTCAGCGAGGCGGCAGCGGACTGGAATCCAGCGACTCGCTGGCGCGGGCTGCTGTGCCCTTCACCATCATTCCTGACCGTCCTCGCTTGGGGATCATCACCCATACTGTCGAGGCAGGAGATACGCTCACCGGTATCGCCGGCAGGCATAAACTGAGTCTGGACACAGTGATGTGGGCTGGTGGGTTGGAGTTGTGCCCCCAGTTGCTGCGGGTGGGACAGCAGTTGATGATCTTGCCTGTGGATGGCGTGCATCACGCGGTGGAGGAAGGGGACACGCTCGTGGACATTGCCCGCATGTACAGGGTGGAGCCAGGGGCTATTGTCGGCTGGGAGCCGAACGAGTTGAAAGATGAAAACTCCCCACTGCTGCCCGGCCAGGTGCTCATCATCCCTGGGGGCGTGAAGGAAACCATCTCGGTGAGTGTGGGTGGCTACACGGGCGCGGTGTCGGAGCCCAGCCGGGTGGGCACAGGGCGTTTCGCCTGGCCGGGCCGGGGGAGGATCATGGACTACTTCGGTTCCACGACGATCTACGGCCGACCGCGGCCGTGGCCGCACAAGGGCATAGACATTGGCATCCCGCTGGGCGGGGTGGTGCTGGCCGCCGACTCGGGCGTCGTGTCCGTTGTTCGGACGGGCGGTTACAATGGCGGCTACGGCAACTACATTGTCATCAGCCACGGCAATGGTCTCAGCACGCTGTATGCTCACCTGAGCGTCGTTTCAGTTCAGCAGGGCACTGTGGTGGCCAAGGGCCAGCGCATCGGCTCTGCGGGGGCAACAGGCATGGCCGACGGGGTGCACCTGCACTTCGAGATCCGCTACAACAACGTGCCCCGCAACCCTTTGTGCTTCCTATCGGCGCAGTGACCGGCAGCCCGAGTGCCGAAAGAAAAGAACCCCGGCCTCTTTGAGAGACCGGGGTTCTTGGCGTCTCGCTATTGTACTGTCACTTCCACGACATGGATTACCGCGCTGCCCGCCCGATCAGTGGCTTGCACTTTCAACAGATGCTGCCCCACCGTGGCCGGCCAATCCACCTCAAACGGCGGCCCGCCGACGCTGCCCACCAGTTCCTCATCCACGAAGAAGTCCACCTGTGCCAGCCCCAGGTTGTCCGATGCCTCTGCTCGCAGACGCACAGGCCCCACGCTGAGCACGGCTCCCTCCGCAGGGAATACCAGCCGCACCGACGGTGGAGTGTTGTCCACTTTCACGGGGCCCAGAGCGACAGCCTGGCCGCCGGCAGTGTGGAACACGGTCAGCCGCAGCGTGTAGTCACCATCGGCCAGGCCCAGCGTGGGCCAGCGGCCCAGCACGCCACCGACGACAGGGGCCGTTCCCTCAGCGATGAGCTGCCAGGCAGTGGGCGCTGTGCTGGCGCCGAACTCCAGCCGGTAGCGGGCAAAGCCGCTTCCTGCCGCCTCCCCGCGGATCGCCACCTCCCCGCTGACGGTGCTGCCTGCGGCTGGCTTTTCAATGCGCGCCTGGAGGGCGGTCGTCGCCGTAGGTGTGGGCGTCTGCGCAGGCAGCGTCGGCGTCGGTGTTGACGCCGCGGGCGGTGTCGCCGTTGGCGTGATGGAAGGCACGGGCGAGGGCGAACTGGTCACAGCAGGAGTCCAGGTGGCCGTCGCCGTGGGCGTGATGAGCGGCGTCGGGCTCAGCGAGGCTGTCGCTGTGCCCGTGGGACTGGGCGTGAGCGTCGGTGTCGGCGTCGTCGTGGGCGTGTGCGTCGGCGTGGCTGTAGGTTCCGGCGTCGGCGTGGGGATGATCACTTCCAGGCGGACGATGTCCGATTCGTAACGCCGTCCGCGCACGTCCACAGCCACGACGCGCAGCACGTGCGGCCCCTCCTTGCTCAACTGCCGGGTGTCCCACTCGGCCAGCGGGCCTGCTTCCACTGGTTCATAGCCTGGCTCTCCCACGCGGCCCCAGGCCTGCGGCGCGTGCGTCTCGCCGTACTCCACCAGGTAGTGATCGAAATCGGGTATCTGCACCCGGCCGACGACGGGCACGATGCCCTGCACGACCTCGCCGTCGGTGGGCTGCAGCAGCAGCACGCGGTAGCTCTCGCGATCGGCTCCGGGCGGCAGTTGCCCCGTGGCGAAGACCTCGGAGCGGCGCTTGTCCGGCGGGCAGGTGGAATCGGGCATCGCCCCCGTGAGCTCGCAGATCTCGATGATGCGGATGCCTTCCGGCATGGGGAAGTCGCGCACCGCCGCGCCGGCCAGCGCCCCTTCCATGACGTCGTGCCAGATGGGCGCCGCACCGGCGATGCCGGAGACGTCCTTCATCTCCGAGTTGTCGTTGTTGCCCACCCAGACGCCCACCGCCAGATCCGGCGTGTAGCCCACCGTCCAGTTGTCGCGGAAATCGTTAGAGGTGCCCGTTTTGGCCGCTGCCGGGCGAGACAGGCGCAGCGAGCTGTTGGCCCCGAAGGCCGGGGTGCGCGCCCGGTTGTCGGACAGGATGGAGGTGATGAGGTAGGCTTGCTGCGGCGACATGACCTGCTCGCCGGGTGGCGGCACGTACTCTTTCAGAACTTGCCCGTCGGCGCTGGTCACGTGCAGCATGGCCACGGGGGGCACGCGCAGGCCGCCGTTGGCGAAGGCGGCGTAGGCTCCGGTCAACTCCAGCAGGGTGACCTCGCCGCCGCCCAGCGTGAGGGAGAGGCCGTAGTCGGGTCGGGTGAGCGTGGTGATGCCCAGGCGGCGGGCCACGTCGCGCAGGGCTGGCAGCCCCACATGTTGCAGGGCCTTCACCGCCGAGATGTTGTAGGAGTTGGCCAGCGCCGAGCGCACGGTGACCCAGCCGTGGGTTTTGCCGTCGTAGTTGACGGGCACGTAGGGCGGGTTGGCTCCGTCGGGGAACTCGGTGCGCACGTCCTCGACGAGCGTGGCCGGCGTCCACCAGTCCTTCTGCTTCTCGAAGGTGGCCAGGTAGGTCAGCGGCTTGATGGCCGAGCCGGGCTGCCGCTCCCGCAGCGTCACGTTCACCTGGCCGTCAATGTCGGGGTCGTTGAAGTCCACGCTGCCCAGCATGGCCAGGATCTCGCCGGTCTGCGGTTGCAGCACTAGCACTGCCGCATTGCTGACGTTGCGTTCCTGCAAGCGGTCAATGTGCTCCCGCGCCGTCTGTTGGGCCAGGTTTTGCAGCCGGGGATCGAGGGTGGTGTAGACGCGCAAGCCGCCCTTGTGTACGATCTCCGGGCCGTATTCGGCCTCCAGCAGCTCCCGCACGTACATGACGAAGTGGGGGGCGTTCAGGGCGTAGCGGGGCGGCGTGAGCTTCAGTTCCTGGAACCAGGCGGCGTTGGCCTCTTCCGGCGCGATGTAGCCCTGCTTGACCATTAGCCCCAACACGACGCCCTGCCGCTGCTTGGATGGGCCAGGGCTGCCGTCGGAATTCCAGAGGTTGCTGTAGGGATCGTAGTAGCTGGGCGCCTGGGGCAGTCCGGCCAGCAGCGCGGCCTCGGCCAGCGTCAGGTCGGAGGCCGGCTTGCTGAAGTAGGTCTGCGCGGCGGCCTCGATGCCCACGGCCAGGTTGCCGTAGGGGATCTCGTTGAGGTAAAGCTCCAGGATGGCGTCCTTGGGGTAGCGGCGGGTGATCTCCGCCGCCAGAATGCCTTCCTTGAGCTTGCGCTCCAGGGTACGTTCGGGGCTGAGGAAGGTCAGCTTGACCAACTGCTGGGGGATGGTGCTGGCGCCAATGATCTCTTGCTCGCGCACGGCGTGGTAGATGATGCGCAGCAGGGCGATGGGGTCCACGCCGCGGTGCTGGTAGAAGTTGGCGTCCTCGGTGGCGATGGTGGCCTGGATCAGGGGGGGAGAGATCTGGTCGAGGGGCACGCGGGTGCGCCGCCCGCTCAACGGGTCGAAGATCTCGTTGAGCAGGTTGCCCTGGCGGTCGTAGATCTGCGTGGTGGCAAAGCTGGCGGTGCGCGTTTCCAGTTCGCCCGGCAAGGGCAGCTCGCGGGCGATGGAGGCGTAGGCCAGCATGGCCACGGCGAAGAGGAAGAGGAGCAGGGCGACCAGCAGCAGGCCCACGGCCAGCAGGCCTGAGAACAGCGGTCGCCGCTGAGGTCGCGGCGGCGGTGGCGCTTGCCGTGGATAGGAGGATTGAGTTGGCGAGACACGAGGATATTGACGATAACTGGAAGAATGAGGACGTTGTGATGATGACATGGACTCTCGATTCCGTTTGCTTTCTGCTTTGATTAGACCCGAATGATGGATGAATGGTCACATTCTCAGACGAACAGAGTGCCGTCGCGGTTCCCTTGCCGCTGCGATAGATTATAGCGCGCTGGCGTGTGGCGTCAAGTTGCGCTTCTGCTGCTTGACACAAGCGGGGACGTGGTGTAGAATGCTGATGAAAGGCTCCAGAGGGGAGGCGTTATGATTGACGATTACACCAAGGTGAAAGAGCTGATGCGCAAGATGGAAGCCCAGCTTCCCATCTCTGTTCGACCGACCAGCGCCTGTCTCCGGACGATGCGAAAGCAGGGCATCCAGGTTGCCCGCGACCAGGAACTGCACATTCAGAGGGTGTTTTACCTGGGTGACGAGGGTGGCATTTCCTGCGACGTGACACCGCTGGAACACACCCAAGCCAGGGTACACGTCGTTGTCTCCATTACCCATCTGCAGGTTGATCCCAGCCATCCGCTGGCGCAGGAGATTGGCGCTTACCAGAGAGAGCGGACGAGAAAGATCGCCCGATCCGGCGGGTCGGTGGAGCCATCCTCTTTTTCGATTCGTCCGCGTCAGAAACACAAGAAACGGAGGCGCTGAGTGATAGCCGTCGCCTCGTACAAGGCCACGTGGCGCAAACTGGCGCGCTACGTCCGCTCGTTGGGGTATGGGAAGTAACGAGATGGCAAAATCGAAACGAAGACGCAAGAGCGAGCAGAAGAGCAAGCGCGGAAGCAGACCGCCGATGCCAGCCGCCATGCGAAGATCAGAGCGGGCTGGATATCAAGTTCGGGCCTTTCAGATTTCAGACGAGGTAAGAGATACCTACAAGCCGGGCATCACGGATGAGATCGGTGAGGCGACTATCTTGTTGAAGACAGGCCTCCTGGATGAGGCAAAGGCGGCCTTTCAGCGTATCATCGAGCGCGAGCCCCGGGCCAAGGAAGCCTATTCCAACCTGGCAGTGGTCTGCATGGAGTCGGGCGACCAGGGGACGGCCGAGGCCCTTTTCCGGGAGACAATGGAGAAATTCCCTCGCTACGTCTTCCCTCGCACCAATCTGGCCCAAATCTGCCTGCGGCGTGGTCAAGTTGAGGAGGCAGAGAAACTATTGGAGCCCTTGGATAGGCTACAGAAGTTCACCTCTGGAGAGTTCCGGTTCTACGTCTTGACGTGGAGCGACATTCTGGCCGCTCAGGGCAACTACGAGGCGGCCCAATCATGGCTGCGCCTGCTGTCGAAAACGCTGCTGAGCCCCTCTGGGCTGTGGGGACGACGAGTACGCTATGGGCTCGGTCGTGTGTTTCGTAGAGGACGGGGAAAGGAGCAGGAATGATGAAAACGCCTCGCGGTGCTAGCCGCAGCGAGGACAGGCTACACCACCGCCGATTTCCTTTTGGATGAGCCGTGGTTTGGGATTTTGAATGTGGAAGGGAGGATAGAGATGAGTTCAACGGTTTTCAAACAAGAGGTTCATCAAATGCTGGATGAACTTCCCCCTGAAGTCCTGCCAGAGTTGGTAGACTTTCTCGATTTCCTGAGCTTCAGAGCCAGTCGGGAAACACTTGGTCGCCGGGTTGAGGAAGCGATACGTCTGTACGTGGCAGAGGAGATCAGCCTGGGTCGGGCGGCAGAGTTGGCGGGGATGAATTACTTTCTCTTTGAGGATCTGCTGCGCAGGCAAAGGATTTCGGTCATGGAACCTGATGTGACAGACAAGGCGGAGCAGGCTGCGCAGTGGGAGACTGCCGATGAAGTTTTGCTTGCACTTCCGAACGCTTGTTGATGCTCTGCAAAAGCGAGGGTTACTGACCCCCGAACAGGCTCGGCAGGCATTGGAGTAGACCCACGTAGGGTAGGTCCCATTGACGTGGTGAGGACAGGCAATGACCGAAATCTACGTCTCCTCAACCTACAGCGATCTGGTGGAGCACCGCCAGCAGGTTTATGACATCCTGCGCAAGATGCGGTACGACGTGATCGCCATGGAGGACTACGTCGCTACTGACACGGACGCGCTCTGGGACCTGGAGATGATCCGCGCGGCGGGTATCGAGGGCCTGGAGCCTGTCTTTGAGTTGCTGGAAGGTTATGTCGGCGAAGGGACAGACATCACTATTGCCAACCCGAGGAATCTTCAACATGAATGTTAGAGCATCGGGCGGAACGACTGAAGGGAGGGGATAAATCATGGCTGAAACGACTTCTTGGATCCGAGATCGCTTTCCCATCCTTTACGAAGGTGGCGAGGCAAAAGCCGTCCTGGTGGACATCGGTTGGTTCACTCAGATGGAGCTTATCATAGACAACCTGCTGAATCGAGAGGAAGAGCCAGAAGATGCCATCCTGGCTGCTTCCACCGTTCTACAACGGCTGGTAGCCCGAGCTCGACAGGAACCGTCCTCGTCCGATTGGGAGCGCGAACTTGATGAGCTATAACGTCATCCCTGCCCGCTCCTTTAAGCACAGCGTCAAGCGGTTGCAGAAGCGATTCCCGCACGTCAAAGATGACGTGCGGGTGGCTATTCAGGTGCTTTTGCAGGCACCGAGGCTGGGTGTAGTCGTCCCCGGCGGCTCTGGCGTGCACAAGTTGCGGGTGCGTAACACCGATCTGGGCAAAGGCAAAAGTGGCGGCTATCGCCTGCTGTACTACGTTGAGGACCAACCTGTACCGATTATCTATTTGCTGTTGTTGTATGCCAAGTCGGATCGAGAAGACGTCACCCGTCAGGAATTGAAGCAATTGCTGGATGAGTTGGGGGAGGAGATGGGAGAGTGAGTTCAACCACTTATCGTCTGCTGGTTCTGGACCTCGACGGCACGGTGATGGGCGATGACCAGCGCATCCGTCCGGCGGTGCGGGAGGCGGTGCGCCGCGCCCAGGCCGCCGGCGTGGCCGTGACCGTGGCCACCGGCCGCGGCTTCGACGCCGCGCTCTCCTACGCCCGCCAACTGGACATCGCCAGGCCCATGATCTGCTATCAGGGTGGGCTGATCAAAAGCCCGACAGACGGCACGGTGCTGCACGAGGAGACCTTCTCCACGGCGCTGGCCCATAAGCTCATCGGCTGGGTCGCCGCCCGCATGCAGCAGCCCTTTCACCTGTCGTCCGAAGCTCATGAGCTTCCGGAAGTTCTGGATCACTTATCGTTCGAGGTGGGTCGCATAGAGATGGCCCTGTTCCTGGACGGGGTGATGTATCTCCAAGGGCTGGAGCAGGAGAGCGATTTCTACTATCGCTACTTCGGCCAGCGCGTCCAGCCGGTGGCCGACCTGGCAGAAGCCTTGCACGCCGAGCCCAGCAAGGCCATGCTCATCTCCCATCCGGCGACCGGCGACGAGATCCTGCCGGAACTGAAGGCGACCTTCGACGGCCGGCTGCAGATCGTGCGCTCGCATCCCCTCTTCGTGGAGGCCACGCCGCCGGAAGTTTCCAAAGGGCGAGGGGTGGCCCGGTTGGCGGCGCATCTGGGCATCCCTCAGGCGGCCACCATCGCCGTGGGGGATAACGAGAACGACCTCTCCATGGTGCAGTGGGCCGGTCTGGGCGTGGCCATGGGCAACGCCGCGCCGGAGGTCAAGGCCGCCGCCGACTGGATCGCTCCCTCCGTGGCCGAAGACGGCGTGGCGGCGGTGATCGAACGGTTTATCCTCAGTGTCCCAGTTTGATGAACACGCTGATCATTCCTGCTGACCATCCAGAGGCGGTGGAGAGGGCCGTAGAAGTGCTGAAGCGGGGCGGGCTGGTGGCCTTTCCCACCGATACCGTCTATGGCGTGGGCGCTCAGGCCTTCGATGCGCAGGCCGTGGCGCGGCTCTACGAGGCCAAGGAGCGACCCGGCAGCAAGGCCATCCCTCTCCTGCTGGCTGACGTTGCCGATCTAGCCGCTGTGGCTGAGCCTATCCCCCCGCTGGCCGAGCGTCTGGCGGCGCGGTTCTGGCCCGGGCCGCTGACGCTGGTGCTGCGCAGACGGGCCGTGGTGCCCGACGTGGTCACCGCCGGCGGGGACGGCGTCGCCGTGCGCGTGCCCGATCACCGCGTGGCGCGAGCGCTCATCGCCGCGCTGGGCGCGCCACTGGCGGCCAGCAGCGCCAACCGCTCCGGCCAGCCCAGCCCGGTCACCGCTTCGGAGGTGATGGCGCAACTCGGCGGCCGCATTGACCTGATCCTCGACGGCGGGCAGTGCCCTGGCGGTGTGCCGTCTACGGTGCTCGATCTGACCACCCGCCCGCCGGCCGTGCTGCGGCCCGGCCCGGTTTCTGCTGAAGAGATCGAGCAAGTGGCAAGAAACAAGAGGCAAGAGGCAAGAAGCAAGGGATGATTTGCATCTTGCATCCTGCATCCTGCATCTTGCATCCTGTTATCATTGAGGAGCCTCGAACATGCGTATTGCGATCGGTTCCGATCATGCAGGCTATGTGTTGAAGGCCGAGATCGCCTGCTGGCTGGTGGAACAGGGCTACCAGGTGCGGGATTTGGGCACGGGTAATGCTGAGGACAGCGTGGATTACCCCGATTTCGCTCGCGCCGTGGCCCAGGCGGTGGCAGCGGGGGAGTGCGATCTGGGCATTGCCATCTGCGGTACGGGCATCGGCGTGAGCATCACGGCCAACAAAGTGCCGGGCGTGCGGGCGGCTGTCTGCACCGACACCTACATGGCCCGCATGAGCCGCCAGCACAACGATGCCAACGTGCTCTGCCTGGGCGGACGGGTGGTGGGCATCGGCCTGGCGCTGGACATCGTCGCCGCCTGGCTTAGCGCTTCGTTTGAAGGGGGCCGCCATGCCCGCCGCGTGGCCAAGTACGAGCCTGCGGCAACTCCAAACTTCAAACTTCAAACCTCAAAGTCTGAAGATGTGGAGTCAGGGTAGGGGCCAGCGCTCCGGGTTTAGGGTTTGAAGTTTAAGGTTTGAAGTTATGCTTGTGGGCATTGACGCCAGCCGGGCCCTGCGGGCGCGGCGCACGGGCACCGAAAACTACTCGCTGCAACTCATCGGCCATCTGCTGGCGCTGGGGAGTGAGCACCGTTTTCGGCTGTACTGCGACCGGATGCCCCCGGCGGGGCTGTTCGGCTGCGGTGTGACTCCGGAGCTGCGGGTGATCCCTTTCCCGCGGCTGTGGACGCACGCCCGTCTGAGCTGGGAGATGCTGCAGCGGCCGCCGGATGTGCTCTTCATCCCCGCTCACGTGCTGCCGCTGATCCACCGGCGCCGCTCGGTGGTCACCGTCCACGATCTGGGGTATCTGCATTACCCCGAGGCACACACTCGCTGGCAGCGCGCCTACCTGCAGTGGTCTACGCGCTGGAACGCTCGCCGCTCCGCTCACCTGCTGGTCGATTCGCAGGCCACCAAGGCCGATCTGACCGCTCGCTATCGTCTGCCGCCGGGGAAGATGACCGTCGTCTACCCGGGGCGGGACGAAACGCTGCGTCCGGTGACCGATCCTGCCGCGCTGGAGGAGGTGCGTGCCCGCTACGGCCTCGGCGAGCGGTACATCCTCCACGTGGGCACGTTGCAGCCGCGCAAGAACCTGCTGCGGCTGGTGGAGGCGTTTGTGCAGGTGCACCGTGATGGATTGCAATTGGTGCTGGCGGGGAAGCGGGGCTGGCTGGCGGAACCGCTCTTCCGACGGGTAGAGGAGTTGGGCCTGAGCGAGGCGGTGCGTTTCCCCGGCTACGTGGAGGATGCGGACTTGCCGGCGCTCCTTTCGGGGGCAGCCTGCTTCGCCTTCCCGTCGCTGTACGAGGGGTTCGGCTTCCCCGTGCTGGAGGCGCAAGCCTGCGGCACACCGGTGGTGGCCTCCAACGTCTCCTCCATTCCCGAGGTGGCGGGCGATGGCGCTCTGCTCGTGGACCCGCACGATACCGCAGCCCTGGCCGAGGCGCTGGCCGGCGTGTTGAGCGATGAGGCCCTGCGAGCCGATCTCATCCGGCGGGGCCTGGCCAATGTGCCGCGCTTCTCGTGGCATCGCTGCGCCGAGCAGACGCTGGCGGTGTTGGAGGAAACAAGTAGACAAGTGCACAAGTAGACAAGGACATGGGTCGCAGGCAATTGCGCATATTGGGCATTCGGGTA
>JACNHM010000389.1 GCA_014383605.1 Chloroflexota bacterium | reverse complement strand
TCGTCGTCCTCAATGTTGGCTCGCCGCTGAATATGAGCTGGCTGTGCAATGCCGCTGCGGTGGTACAGGCCTGGTATCTCGGCCAGGAAACGGGCAATGCGATTGCTGACGTGCTGTTTGGCGATGTGAACCCTTCTGGCAAACTGTCGACGACGTTTCCCAAGCGACTGCAGGACAATCCCGCCTACCTCAACTACCCTGGCGAGAACGGCCAGGTGTTATACGGCGAAGGGCTGTTTGTTGGCTACCGATACTATGACAAGAAGGACATTGCCCCCCTGTTCCCGTTTGGCTACGGGCTCTCCTACACGACGTTTGCCTATCGCAACTTGCAGTTGAGCAAGCCCAAGTTCTCCGCGGGAGAGACGATCGGTTTCAGCGTGGATGTAGAGAATACGGGAAGCCGGGCAGGCAAGGAAATCGTTCAAGTATATGTGCGCGACACCCAATCGCGCCTGGTACGCCCCGAGAAAGAGTTGCAGGCATTTGCCAAAGTCATGCTCGAGCCCGGCGAAACCAAAACGGTCGAATTCACTCTCGATCAAGAAGCCTTGTCATACTATGATCCAGCGTCCAAACGATGGGTCGCCGAATCGGGCGAGTTTCAGGTGTTGGTGGGCAGTTCGTCCCGCAATATCCGCCTCGTAGAGAGTTTCGACTTTGAGGGCGAGGCGCCATCTCAGTAGTGCCGCGTCGCGTCCTAACCTATCGTCGCAATCAGACTGCCGATCAGCATCCAGACGAATTGACGTTCTCAACTTGCTGGCAGACCTCAAATCCCGTGGCCTGTCTATCCTTTTCATAACACATGATCTCTCGCTGGGTTACTATATCAGCGAGCGAGCAGTGATTCTCTATAGAGGATATGTTGTGGAGATGGGTGCGACAGAGAAACTGTACGACAATCCGCTTCATCCATACACAAAGATGCTCATGGCCTCCGTTCCACGCCTGGATAGGAAATGGGAAGAGGTAGAGGTCGAGCTAAGGGCAATACAGGCAGAGCTCAGCAGGGGGTGTGTCTACTACGAAAGGTGTCCAGCCGCATACAAGAATGAAGCTTGTAAGAGACAGAGGCCCACGCTGATAGAGGCAGAGAGCGATCATTTCGTGGCGTGTTTCCGCTATGCGGGGAGGGAGTAAGGAATGTCAAAGGCGAAGATCATTGGTCCTGAATTGCCCAACATTCCTTGGGAAGAACGCCCTCCTGAGTGCCCTGAGCGCAGCGGCGTGGTCTGGCGCTACTCGAAGAATCCCATCATACCACGGGATCTGATCCCCTCGTCCAACAGCATCTTCAACTCGGCAGTGGTCCCGTATCGGGGAGAGTTCCGCGGCGTATTCCGCTGCGACGACAGACGCCGATACATGCAGCTTCACGCCGGCGGAAGTAAGGACGGGCTGGCTTGGGAGATCGACAACGAGCGGATCGAGTTTCAGCCGGCCGAAGGCGTCGCACAGATGGAGTGGGGCTACGGCTACGACCCGCGCGTCTGCTGGATCGAGGATCGGTACTATGTCACGTGGTGCAACAGCTTCGCGGGCTGGCCGACCATCGGGGTAGCTTACACCCACGATTTCGAGACGTTCTATCAGATGGAGAACGCCTTCCTGCCCTTTAATCGCAACGGCGTCTTGTTCCCGCGCCGAATCAATGGCAGTTTCGCCATGCTCAGCCGCCCCAGCGATCGTGGGCACACACCGTTTGGAGACATCTACTACTCCGAAAGCCCCGACATGACCCATTGGGGCAAGCACCGCCTGGTCATGCGAACCGTCGGTGGCTGGCAAAGCACCAAGATTGGCGCCGGCCCCATCCCCATTGAAACCACCGAGGGCTGGCTGATGCTCTATCATGGGGTGCTGACCTCCTGCAACGGCTTCGTCTACTCGATGGGCGCCGCGCTGCTGGATATCCAACAGCCCTGGAAGGTGCTCCACCGCACCGAGCCGTACCTGCTGCATCCCAAGGAGGCTTACGAGCAGGTTGGCGACGTGCCCAACGTGGTCTTCCCCTGCGCTGCCTTGACCGATGCCGCCACCGGTCGGATGGCCATCTACTACGGCGGAGCAGACACGGTGACCTGTCTGGCCTTTGCGAAAGCCAACGAACTGATTGGTTTCATCAAAGAGAATTCTCTCTGAAGGAGACTATGCGTTACGGACACTTTGACGACCACCGCCGCGAGTACGTGACCACGCGGCCCGACACCCCGCTCCCCTGGATCAACTACCTCGGGAGCGAGGCTACTTTTGGCCTGATCTCCAACACCACCGGCGGTTATTCGTTCTATCGGGATGCCCGCCTGCGGCGTCTCACCCGGTATCGTTACAACAACGTCCCCCTCGATTGCAGCGGGCGCTACATCTACCTGCGGGACAACGACACGGGGGAGTTCTGGTCCCCTTCTTGGCAGCCCACCCGCCATGAAGTAGAAGACTACATCTGCCGCCACGGGCTGGGCTACACCATCATCGGTTCCAGCTACAAGGGGATCGAAGCCCAGACCCGGTACTTCGTCCCCCTGGGCGACAGCCTGGAAATCTGGCAACTCACGCTGACCAATCAGCGCCAGGAGCCCGCCAGCCTCTCGGTTTTCTCCAGCATCGAGTTCTGCCTGTGGGATGCCCAGGACGACGCGACCAACTTCCAGCGCAATTTCAACATCGGCGAGGTGGAGATCGAGGATGGAGTGATCTACCACAAAACCGAGTACCGCGAACGGCGGAATCACCTTGCCTTCTTCGCCTGCTCCGAGGAGCTGGCCGGATTCGACACGCAGCGCGATGTGTTCTTGGGGCCGTATCGAGGCTGGGACCATCCGGCAGCGGTTGAGCGTGGACGTTCGTTTAATTCCGAGGCCCACGGCTGGGCGCCGATGGGCTCACACCACGTCAGGCTCTCCCTCGATCCCGGCCAAACCCGCCGCATCATCTTCCTGCTCGGCTATCACGAGAACCCTCCCGACCGGAAGTTCGCCCCCCCTGGCTCGCAGACGGTCAACAAGCAAACGGTCAAACCTGTCATCGCCAGGTATCTAGGCGAAGAAAACGTGGAGGCCGCCTTCGAGGCGCTACGTGCCCAGTGGGAGGCCATGCTGGGCATCTTCCAGGTGGAGACGCCGAACGTCCACACCAATCGCATGGTCAACATTTGGAACCCGTACCAGTGTATGGTCACGTTCAATCTCTCGCGATCCGCTTCGTTCTTCGAATCGGGCATCGGGCGTGGCATCGGCTTTCGGGACTCCAACCAGGACCTGTTGGGTTCCGTGCATACGGTACCGGAGCGGGCTCGCCAGCGCATCCTGGACCTGGCGGCCACGCAACTGGAGACAGGCGGTGCGTATCACCAATACCAGCCGCTCACCAAGCGGGGCAACGATGAGGTCGGCGGGGACTTCAACGACGACCCCCTTTGGCTGATCCTGAGCGTGGCGGCTTACCTGAAGGAAAGCGGTGATTGGAGCATCCTGGATGAGCGCGTTGCGTACGACAGGCGGCCCGGCAGCGAGACGCCCCTCTACGAGCACCTGCAGCGCAGCCTGCGCTACACGCTGGAGCGGCTGGGGCCGCACGGCCTGCCCCTCATCGGCCGCGCCGACTGGAACGACTGTTTGAACCTGAACACCTTCTCCGACACGCCGGGCGAATCCTTTCAGACTGTGGCCACCAAAGAAGGGAAGGTGGCTGAGTCGCTCTTCATCGCCGGGCTGTTCGTGCTGGCGGCGAAGGAACTGGCGGCCATTGCCCGGAGGCGTTGTCTGGCGGAGGAGGCCCAGCGATACCACGACGAGGCAGCCAAGATGGCTGCTGCTGTGCTGGAACATGGTTGGGACGGCGAGTGGTTTCTCCGTGCCTACGATGCCTTCGGGCATAAGGTGGGCTCGCAAGAGTGTGAGGAGGGGCAGATCTTCATCGAGCCCCAGGGCATCTGCGTGATGGCTGGCATCGGCCACGAAGATAGCAGGGCCAAGAGGGCGCTGACGGCGGTGAGGGAACGGCTGTCCACGCCGCATGGCATCATTCTCCACCAGCCTGCCTACTCGCGCTACTACGTGCACCTGGGCGAGATCTCATCCTACCCGCCCGGCTACAAGGAGAACGCGGGCATCTTCTGCCACACCAACCCCTGGATCATGATTGCCGAGGCAATAATCGGGCACGGCGACCAAGCCCACGACTACTACCTGCGCATCAATCCTTCGGCACGGGAGGAGATCAGCGAGGTGCATCGCTGCGAGCCGTACGTCTACGCCCAGATGATCGCCGGGCGCGACGCGCCCACCCACGGCGAAGCCAAGAACTCCTGGCTGACCGGCACTGCCGCCTGGAACTACGTGGCCATTACCCAGTGGATCCTGGGCATTCGGCCCACCTACGAGGGCCTGCAGATCGCCCCGGTCATCCCCAGCAACTGGCCGGGTTTCAAGGCCAGGCGTGTCTACCGTGGTGTGACCTACTATGTCTCCGTGAAACGGGTGGGCAAGGGAGACATGGTTTCGTTGAGCGTGGACGGCCAGCCGATTGAGGGGGACATCGTCCCTCTGCCACCCGAGGGTCAGACGGAGGTGATGGTGGAGGCCACCCTGAAGTGAGGGAATAATCGCAGGGCACCTTGGAGGCGCGAAGTGGCCGGGTTAAGGATCTGTGTCATTGGCGGAGGCAGCACCTATACCCCAGAGCTCATCGAAGGTTTCATCAAGGCTGGCGATGAATTGCCGGTGACTACCATCGTTCTGATGGACATTGATGAGAACAGATTGCGCATTGTAGGCGGACTGGCGGAACGCATGCTGCGGGCAGCCGAGGCTGGCATCGAACTGAGGCTTATGACTCGGCGGCGAGAAGCGCTCGAAGGGGCCGACTACGTCATTACCCAGATTCGAGTAGGGGGACTGGCCTGCCGGATTCAAGATGAGAAGATCCCCCTTCGATTTGGGGTGGTGGGCCAGGAAACCACCGGCCCAGGCGGCTTTGCCAAGGCTCTGCGCACCATCCCCGTGCTCCTGGACATTGCCCACGACATAGCCGAGGTAGCGCCAAGAGCCCACCTCATCAATTTCACCAATCCCTCGGGCATCATCACCGAGGCCCTGCTCAACTACACCGACATCCCGACCATTGGCCTGTGCAACTCGCCCTTTGGGTTCCAGCAGGGCATCGCCCAGCAGTTGGGCGTGGCTCCCGAGCGCATCCAGTTAGACTACGTTGGACTGAACCACCTGAGTTGGATTCGCGGCGTGAGGTTGGACGGCGAGGATGTCTTCGAGGAAGTGATGGAGGGCGCCATCGCCGTGGCCAGGGCAGGCGAATCCCCCTTTTCCCCCCAACTCCTGAAGTCGCTGAGAATGCTTCCCAGCTACTACCTGGCCTACTACTACAACCACGATCAGGTGGTGGCCGAGCAGCGCCGGGCGGTGACGACCCGGGGAGAGGAGGTTCAGGAGATCGAAGCAAGTCTGCTGGAGCTCTACGCTGACCCCAACCTGAAGCACAAACCCAGGCTGTTGGAGGAGAGGGGTGGGGCCCACTATTCCACCGTGGCCGTGGCCGTCATCCGCGCCATCCATGACGACAGGGGCGAGGTACACATCGTCAACACGCGCAACAACGGTGCCCTGCCCGATCTCTCGCCGCGCTGTGTGGTGGAGCTGCCTTCGGTGATCAACAGGAGGGGCGCCCAGGCGATCCCTGTGGCCCCCATGCCCCCGGCGATACGAGGGCTGACCCAGGCCGTAAAGGCATACGAGCAACTGACGGTGCTGGCGGCAGTGGAGGGGGACGAGCAGGCGGCTTTGCAAGCGCTTCTGACCCATCCCTTGGTGCCCTCTTTTGCCGTGGCCCAGGAGCTCTGGGCAGCCATCAAGGAGGCCAACCGGGCTTACCTGCCGCAGTTCGGGGGGAGGACATGAGCCTCGTTCTGGGTGTAGACGCTGGCGCAACCAAGACCTTCGCTCTGGTCGCCGACGAAGACGGCCATATCCTGGGGTTTGGCCAGGGTGGGCCGGGCAACCACCAGGCGGCCGGGTTGGAGCCAGCCCTGGCGGAGATCAGACGATCCTGCGAGGAAGCTCTGGCTCAGGCTGGCGCGTCTCCTCCTGTGGACTTCGGCTTCTTCGGCCTGGCCGGAGCCGACCTGCCCGTGGATTTTGCCCTCCTGATCCCGGCCGTCGAGGGAATGGGCCTCGCCCGGCAGACACGCATCAAGAACGATACCATGGTCGCCCTGCGCGCTGGCCTCAAGCGCAGTTGGGGCGTGGCCGTGATCTGCGGCACCGGCTTCAACGCGGGTGGCATCGGGCCCGACGGGCGGGAGGTGCAACTGCCGGGCCTGGGGGCGTTGTCGGGCGATTGGGGCGGGGGCGGCGACATTGCCCAGGAGGTGATCCGCCTCATCAGTCGGGCCTGGGACGGGCGGGGCCAGCCCACCGTGCTGACAGAGATGGTTCTCACTGCCCTGGGGCTCCCTTCGGTGGAGGAACTGATCTCCCAGCTCTATCGGAGCCAGTTCGACTACTATCCCGGACAGTACGACCAGCGCCGACTCCTCTCCCTGGTCCCCCTCGTCTTCGAGGCAGCCTATGGAGGGGACCAGGTGTCCCAGGATCTCGTGGTGCGGGTAGGGACCGAGGCGGGAACCACGGCCAACGCCATCATCAAACGGCTAGGGCTGGAAACCACTGATGTGGAGGTGGTGCTGGGCGGCAGCGTATTCAAAGGCAAGGGCCCGCTGCTGGTGGACACGGTGACTCAGGTGGTGCACAGGGTGGCTCCCCAGACCACCATCGTTCTCCCGGAGTTCGAGCCGGTGATAGGGGCGGTTTTCCTGGCCCTGGAAAGTATGGGAGTGGAGGTCAACGAGACCGTCTATGCCAACGTGCGGGCCAGCCTGCCGGACGAGCTGAGGCCGGAGCAGCCCCCGTGAGAGGCAGCAGAAGCAGCAGGAATGGAAAGGACATGCCAGATGCAGTATGGATACTTTGATGACGAGACCAGCGAATACGTCATCACCAACCCCAAGACGCCGGTCAAGTGGATCAACTATGTGGGGACACTGGCCTTTGGGGGGATTGTAGACCACACCGGCGGGGCGCTGATGTGCAAAGAAGACCCCGCCCTCAACCGCATCACCAAATACATCCCTCAACTCCTCAGTTCGGAGTTCAAGGGGGAGACGCTGTACTTGCGCTTCAAGCAGGGGGACGGGTACAAGGTCTTCTCTCCCTTTCTCGTCCCCACGCTGGATCCCTACGACCTCTACGAGTGCTACGTCGGGCTGGGATACACCCGCATCGTCTCCCAGTTCTACGGCATCAGGACGGAGGTGACGATCTTTGTTCCCTTGAGAGGTAGCCAGGAGATACGGGACATCCGCATCACTAACGTCTCCGACCGCCCCCTGGAGATTGACGCCATCCCGGTGGTGGAGTACACCCATCCAGACGCCCTCAAGCAGCTCACCAACGCCGACTGGGTGCCTCAGACGATGCAAAGTAGAGTATACGGGGATGAAGATGGCTCAGTTATCCTGACGCAATACGCCTTCATGAACAAGGACTCCCGAGTCAACACCTTCACCTCGAACCAGCCGGTCTCCTCGTTCGAATCGGACCGCAGGCGGTTCCTGGGGGACAACGAATACGGCACCTGGGCCCATCCGCTCAGCCTGGAGCGGGACGAGTTGAGCAGCCACGAGACGCTGTGCGGGGACAACATCGGCGCCCTGCTTCACCGCCTGGGGGTCATCCGCCCTGGCGAGACCGTGCGGCTGATCACCCAACTGGGCCAAGCCGAAAGTGTGGGGCAGGCCAGGCCTTCGATCCGACGCTACCGGGACTTGGCCGAGGTGGACCGGGCCCTGGAGGAGTTAGCCGACTTCTGGGACCGGTACCTCTCCGTCCTGCAGGTGGAGACGCTCGATGCGGCCATGAACAGCCTGGTCAACGTCCACAACCCGCGTCAGTGCTACATCACCCTCAACTGGTCGCGCTACCTCTCGCTGTACCAGCTCGGCTACGGGGCGCGGGGGATCGGCTTCCGCGACAGCTCTCAGGATGTGATGGGGGCATTGGCCGGGGCGTCCCAGGAGGCCATGGCACTGCTTCGCAAGCTGCTCCAGGTGCAGAAGCGGAACGGTTCCGCCATGCACCAGTTCAACCCGCTGACCATGGAGGCCAACGAGGGCGACTCCAGGGAGGTCGAGGAGGCTCCGAAATACTACAGCGACGACCATCTATGGATCACGCTCGCCGTCACCGCATACTTGAAGGAGACAGGAGACCTCGCCTTCCTAGACGAGGTGATTCCCCACTATGAAAAGGGCGGGGATGGACGACCGATCGAGTCGGGCACGGTGCTCGACCATCTGCGACGGGCCATCGAGTTCACCTGGAGCAACGTGGGGGCGCACGGGCTACCGCTGCTGGGCTTCGCCGACTGGAACGACACGGTCAACTTGGGGGCAGGGGCGGAATCGCTGTTCACGGCCAACCTCTTCGGCAAGGCCCTGCTGGAGACGATCGAATTGGCCCGGTACCTGGGTGACGAGGAATCCATCGCCCGCTACACCGAGACCTACGAAACGATGAAGCAGCGGGTGAACGAGCATGGTTGGGACGGTGAGTGGTACATGCGGTACTTTGACGCCGACGGTACGCCTCTTGGCTCCCACAGGAACACCCACGGGCAGATCTACGCCAACGGTCAATCGTGGCCGGTGATCTCGGGCTTCGCCCCGCCGGAACGGGCCAGGGCAGCCCTGGATGCCGTCTACCAGCGGCTCAACACCCGGCACGGCATCAAGCTCAGCACGCCGGGCTACGACGGCTATGACCCCACCAAGGGTGGGATCACCACCTATCCGCCGGGGGCCAAGGAGAATGGCGGCATCTTCCTGCACGCCAACCCCTGGGTCATCATTGCCGAGACGATGATGGGAAACGGCGACCGGGCCTACGAGTACTACCGCCAGATCAACCCGGTGGCTAAGAACGACCGTATTGACGAGTACGAGTGCGAGCCCTACGTCTTCCCGCAGAACATCCTGGGCGATGAGCATCCCCAGTTTGGGTTGGCCCGCAACAGCTGGCTCACCGGCACCGCCTCCTGGGCCTACCAGGCCGCTACCCAGTACATCCTGGGCGTGAAGCCGACCTACGAGGGGCTGCAAATCAACCCCTGCATATCCCAGGGATGGGATGGCTTCAAAGTCACCAGGCAATTCAGGGGAGCTGTCTACCAGATCGAGGTCGTCAATCCCCATCACACCTGCAAGGGGGTAACATTAGTCAAGGTAGATGGCCAGGAGATCGCAGGCAACGTGGTGCCGGTTTTTGGCGATGGCAAGACTCATCACGTTGAGGTCACGATGGGTGAGATGGGGCTGTGACACGACGCGCGCGACCGCCGGGCAGTTCAAGAGCGCCGAGGTCTCTGATACCTCGGCGCTCTTTTTCAATGGCAGAGTTGCTGCGCCAGCGGAGAGGGCCAGCGTGACGTCCAGCATAGTAGCCAGCATAATAGGAGGGTGATCATACCGTCCAAAGGGGTTTGCCACAGACCTCCTCGGACCTTTGTCGTTTACAGTGGCATGGTGAGGAGGTACCCACATCCACGAAAGCATGAAAGCAGACAGCGGCAAACCTAAATCAAATCGCAAACGCTTCTTCACAACATCTGAACATCTTTCGGGTAAGCTATCGGCGCAGAACCCGGTTAGGAGGACGCCATTGGCTGCACAAGCAACAGGCATGAACAACGCATTGATTGAGACAACAAAGCACAAGACGCAGAGGATATGCGGCGTGAACAAGCGACAACTGGCCGTCGGTTTCGGTCTGGGGCTGATCGTTTTGCTGGGGGCATTCCTGCGCTTCCACAAACTGGGAGCCACCAGCATCGGCAACGCCTATTATGCGGCCACGGTCAAGTCCATGCTGACCTCGTGGCACAACTTCTTCTTTGCCGCCTACGAGCCGGGCGGCTCGGTGACGGTGGACAAGCCGCCGCTGGGGTTCTGGCTCCAGGCCGCATCGGCTTACGTCTTTGGCGTCAATGGATTTTCTCTGGCCCTGCCCCAGGCCTTAGCGGGCACGCTATCCATCCCGTTGCTGTACTTCCTGGTGAAGCACCAGTTCGGACAGGGGGCAGGGCTCATCGCTGCTTTGGCGCTGGCGGTCATGCCCGTTGCCGTTTCAACGGAGCGCAACAACACCATAGATGGGCTGCTGATCTTCGTGCTGCTGTTGGCCGCCGGGGCCTTCTGGCAGGCCACTCTCTCTGGAAGGCTCCGCCATCTGCTGCTGGGCGCGGCGCTGGTGGGGCTCGGATTCAACATCAAGATGCTACAGGCCCTTCTGCCCTTACCGGCTTTCTACCTGATGTACCTGCTCAGGGCGCGCCAACTCTGGGGGAAGCGCCTCCTGCATCTGGGGCTGGCGACGATTGTCCTGGTGGCTGTCTCGCTGTCCTGGGCCATTGCCGTTGATCTGACCCCAGCCGAAGAGCGACCCTACATCGGCAGCAGCAGCGACAACACGGTCATGGAGCTCATCGTCGGGCACAACGGGCTGCTCCGCCTGCTGCCGCTGGGCGGCTCCGCGCCAACAGGGAACAGCGGGCCACCTGCCCGGCCATCTGGTGCGGGACGGCCGGGGCAACTCCCCCCTGATCCGCCTCCTTCGCCCCCCGGCGGACAGGCTGGCCGCTTGCCGCCCAGTCGCCCTTCACAGGGTCCCGGGCCAGGCACCGGAGCGGGCAATCCAATCGCGCAGGAGGTGGGCGAGCCAGGTGTGCTGCGGCTGTTCAGCGCCCCGCTGGTCACCGAGGCCAGTTGGCTGCTGCCCCTGGCCCTGCTCGGCATCCTCCTTGTTCTGGTGGTGCTCGGACGGTTCTGGCCGCTGACCGCGAAGCATCTGGCGGTGGTGCTGTGGGCTGGCTGGTTGCTGCCTGAGATGCTCTACTTCAGCTTCACCTCCGGGCTGTTCCACGCCTACTATCTCATCATGCTGGGGCCGCCGCTGGCGGCGTTGGTCGGAGCCACAGCGTGGGCACTCTGGCGGGTGCTGCGGCGACGGTTCTGGCTCGGCTGGGCACTTTCAGCGATCATGGCGGTCACGACTCTGTTCAGCCAGCTTGGCCCGCTCCGATCCTATCCCCACGACGCGGCACGGATCATCATCGCTGCAGTGCCGCCGGTGCTGGCCGGGTTGGGCTTGCTGGCAGCAACGCGCAAGCGGCTCTGGCTGAACAAGGCGGCCATGGCCCTGGTGCTGGCGGGACTGATGGTAGCCCCGCTGGCCTGGTCAACGCTGACGGCGCTGAACGAGAACCCCGACGTGGCGCTGCCGCGCTCCGGGCCGGATATGGGACGGCTCACCGCAATGTCTGTCACACTTTCGCCCTCGCAGGAAGCGATTCTGGACTACCTGCTGGCGCACACCAAGCCCAACAGCACCCTTGTCGCCACGCTCAGCTCGCACGAGGCCTCGCCCTACATCCTGGCCACGGACCGTCCCGTGCTGACTTTTGGCGGCTTCAACGGCAGCGACGACGTGGTGGACGTGGATCAACTGGCCGAGATGGTGGCCGAGGGGGATCTGCGCTACGTGTTGGGCGACCAGGAGCTGGCCCGTCGCAAGCCGGAGATCGGTGAGTGGGTGCAGACGACGTGCACGGCGGTTGAGGTGCCCGGCGTAACGGCTTCGGACAGCGCCGCTCAGGGATTCGGCCCTGGTCGCGGTCAAGGAACCGTCCTGTTTGACTGCGGGGGGTAGGGAGGCGACCATGAAGTCCATGGGGCAAACGGTGGGAACGGCCATCCAGCCGGAGCGCAGCCGGTGGGGCAAAGCTGCCAGGCGGATGCTGCCCATCCAGGCGCTCAAGTTCCTGGCCATCGGCGTGCTCAACACGCTGGTGGATGGTGCTCTATACTTCGCGCTCACGCGCTGGTGGGGTCTGGCCGCGCTGCCGGCGCTGGCCAAAGGTCTTTCGTACAGTGCCGGTGTCCTCAACAGTTTCCACTGGAACCGGTCGTGGACCTTCAAGTCGGAAGCCAGTGGTCTGCGCGCCCTGCTGCCGTTCGTGCTCGCCAACCTGATCGCTCTGGCCATCAACGCCGGAGTTATGCAGGTGTGTCTCCAGGTCATTTGGGGTCAACTTCGCCGACGGGCGCATCAAGGGGTATGGCCGGACGAACCCCAGGGGCGGAGAGATGACCCAGTTCGTCCGCTACGTGCGGGGCAACACGGACTACGGCGTCAACAACTTCGTGGACAACGGCGACGGCACGGTCACGGACCTGGCCACAGGGCTGATGTGGATGCAGGATGACAGCGGCGGGGCGATGAACTGGGAAGATGCGCTGGAGTACGCCGAGAACCTGGAACTGACCGGGTACGATGACTGGCGACTGCCCAACGCCAAGGAACTGCAGAGCATCGTGGATTACACACGGTCGCCTTCTACAAGCGGTTCGGCAGCCATTGACCCGATTTTCAACGTCACCTCGATCACGGACGAAGGGGGTGATACGAACTACCCCTTCTACTGGACCAGTACGACCCATGCGAATTGGACGCAATCTCCAGGCGCTATGGCGGTCTACATCGCCTTTGGCGAGGCGCTGGGGTACATGGAAATGCCGCCGAACTCTGGCAACTACCAACTGCTCGACGTCCACGGCGCCGGGGCACAGCGCAGCGATCCCAAGAGCGGCGATCCCGCCGATTGGCCACACGGCAACGGCCCCCAGGGCGACGTCGTCCGCATCTACAACTACGTACATGCTGTGCGCGATGGCGAATAGTAAACCTGGCCGATCGCTGTATCAGTTCAACAGCAGATGAGCTATGGAACATAGAAAAGGGGGGTGCGAACTTGAGATGCGCTCCCCTTTTGCATATCCCGTGCCAACAGGTATAATATGCTTGAAATGGGTTCGACGGTTCGCCATGGCAACGATCAGGGAGATGGGAAAGAGGAGCCATGTCCAAGACAATCCTGGTGGTGGATGACAAAGCCAGCGTGCGCAGGCTGGTGCGAGAGTATCTTGCGGAAGAGGGATTTCGCGTGGTGACGGCCGAGAACGGGAGCCATGCCCTCTTTGAGGCTCGCCAGCACAAGCCAGACCTTATACTTCTCGACATCATGATGCCGGAGATGGGCGGTTATGAGTTCATGCGCCACTACACCAAAGAAGCGGACACGCCCATCATCCTGCTCACCGCCAAGCTGGAGGAAACGGACAAGGTGCTGGGGTTAGAACTGGGCGCCGATGATTATATGACCAAGCCGTTCAGCATGCGCGAACTCGTCGCCCGCATCCGGGCTGTGCTGCGTCGCGTTGACAAGTGCCCCGCGCCGGCGGAGATACTACAAACCGGCGACATCACCCTCGACAAGGGCACACGCCTGGTGAAAGTGGGCCATCGTGAAGTGCACCTGACCCCTAGCGAATTCGACCTTCTGGCCGTGCTGATGTCCGCCCCAGGGCGGGTGTTCACCCGTCAGGTGCTGCTCGAACAGGCGCAAGGGTTTGCCTTCTCCGGCCTTGAACGCTCCGTTGACGTGCACATCAGCAATCTGCGTGCCAAGATCGAGCCGGACCCCAGCAACCCGCGCTACATCGAGACCATTTTTGGGATTGGTTACCGATTCTCGCCGGCAGTTCCCCCAACGCAAGGTGTTTCATGAAGCACTCCCTCACGTTGAAGCTGGTCTTTGCCTTTCTCCTGGTGAGCGTCACCGGGGCAGCCCTGGCCGCCGTCTTCGCCCGGTGGGCCACGTTCAGGGAATTCGAAGGCCTGGTGCTGGAGCAGGCGGAGAATGACTTCATCGAGAGCATCACCGCGTACTACGAGGCGAACGGGCAGTGGACGGGGGTGGCCTGGTACGTGGGCCAGCGACCGCAAGGTCTGCCACCGCAACCTCCGCCTGGTGCTCTGGGCCAGCGGCCACTGCCGCCTCAGCAATCACCGCCACAGCCACAAGGTGCTGATCCACCGCAGCCGGCGGCAGCACAGCCACCGCCATACAGCTTTGCGCTGGTGGATCAGAATGGGATCGTGGTCGTCCCTGGAGGCCCGTATCGCATCGGCGACAGCGTGGCCACGATCGAGATGGAGCAGGGAACAGAGGTCGAAGTGGACGGGCAGGTGGTGGGGACGGTTCTGATCACGGGAGAGGCTCCCCCGCTCGGCCCACGGGAGGAAGCCTACCTGGTGCGCACCCATCAGGTGCTGCTCGGCGCGGCAGGCGGCGCTGTGATCATAGGGCTGGCCCTGGGCATTTTCCTGGCGCGTACCCTCACGCGCCCCGTGCGGGAGCTGACCGCCGCCACCCGGGCCATGGCCAGCGGCGAGCTGAAGCAACGGGTGCCTGTCCGTTCGCAGGATGAACTGGGGGAACTGGCGGCCTCGTTCAATCAGATGAGCGCTGACCTGGCCCGCGCCAACGAGCACCGTCGCCAGATGACGGCCGACATTGCCCACGACTTGCGCACACCGCTCACCGTGATCACCGGTTACATCGAGGCGCTGCGCGATGGCGTGCTCAAACCCAGTTCCGGACGTTTTGAAGTGATCTACGATGAAGCGCAGCACCTCAACCGGCTGGTGGAGGATCTGCGCACGCTCTCATTGGCGGACGCTGGTGAGTTGACGCTGCAACGGCTGAAGATGTCGCCGAGACCACTTCTGGAGCGAACGGCGGCAGCCTATGGACACCTTGCGGAACAGCAGACCATTGCCCTGGAGGTAGAAACTGACCCCAAACTGCCGGAGGTGCATGTGGACCCGGAGCGTATGGCCCAGGTGCTGGGCAATCTGGTCAGCAATGGTCTCCGCCACACGCCAGCCGGAGGGCAGATCACCCTGGCGGCGCGGCATCGAGGGAGGGAGGTCGAGCTGGTGGTGCGGGACAACGGGGAAGGCATCGCCCCAGAGGTGCTGCCGCGCATTTTCGATCGCTTCTATCGCGGGGACAGGTCGCGTCAGCAGCGGGATGGGGAGTCGGGATTGGGGCTGGCGATTGCCAGGTCCATTGTGGAGGCCCACGGGGGAACGATTGCGGCCGCCAGCGAACGGGGCGGCGGAACAACGTTTACGATCGTCTTGCCCGTCACTTAACATTGCCGACAGCCGGGACGTCCTGGCCCACGTCTGCCTGATGATCGTCGGCGGCGTGTCTATGCACTGTCGCCAGCAGATGATTTGGCTTCGGCCTCAGCCAATTCCTGCTGATAGGCCTCCCAGCCAGGACACCACTTCACGCAGAAGACCGAGCGACCAGGCGATAGCTATGCCGCTACCCTGACCAGTTCCAGACGCG
>JACNHM010000631.1 GCA_014383605.1 Chloroflexota bacterium | reverse complement strand
GCGTTCTTTGTCGGCGAGGGTCATCTTCTCGAAGAAGATGCGGCCGCCCTCGGGCGGGATCAAACGATCGGCGCCGCCGTGCACGATGAGGCAAGGGACTTGCATCTCGTGAGCGTGTGCCTGCGTCCATTCGATGGTCTTGAGCAGTTCGGTGCCCAGGCGGGCCGTGGCCAGGCCGTGCACCAGCGGGTCGCTCACGTAGGCTGCCGGGACGGCCGGATCGCGGGAGAGCGCCGTGGCATCGAGCTTGACGTCCTGCGTGAAGCGGGGCCAGACCCTGGAGAGCAGTTTGGCCAGGCCCACCAGCAGGGGAGGGACGGGGAGTTTGCCCAGTGTCGGCCCCGAGGCGACGACGCCGGCCAGTCCTTCTGGGTAGTGCAGGACGTATTCCAGCACGATCAGCCCGCCCTGGCTGTGGCCGAGCAGGAAGAGAGGAGCGTCCGGCGCCTGCCCCTGCGCCCATTGCAGGAAGGCTCTGGTGTCCTCCCGCAGCTCCGCCCACTCGTTGATGTGTCCGCGCTGGCCCGGCGAGCGGCCCATGCCGCGCATGTCGAAGGCGCAAACGGCATATCCCTGGGGCACGAACCAATTGACCACGTTCCCGTAGCGGCCGCTGTGCTCGCCGAAGCCGTGCACGATGGCCAGCGTGGCCTTGGCCTCGCCCTCCGGCCGCCAGCACTGGGCGTAAAGTTCGTGCCCCCCGTGTCCGGTGAAGTTCCCTTCGCTGTGGTTCATGTACCTTCTCTCCCCTCTTCTTCCACTTTCACATCTGCCTCATCCAGTGGCTCCAGTACGGCGTTGCGCAGCCAGCCTGGGTCAAAACCATCCAGTTTCTGTGCTACTACTTTCATCAGAATGCTGCCGGCTGCATCGGCCAGGTTGGCCAGGGCGTTGAAACTGGCGTAGAGTTGCTGCCGGGTCATCCGCATGCTCAGCCGGACGGTAGTCCGAGGCTCAACGCCGGGTGGCGGTAGTGTGATACCAACAGAAACTTCGGGTTGCTCATGTGGCGTAGGTGTAACATCGGATGGGATCTGATCAGTCGGCTCAGTCGCTGGCGGGGTCTCTCTCTCAATCGCTTGCGGCAAGACGATAAAAGCGCTGCTCAGGTCTACCCTTCCCTCTGGCAGGTCCGCACCGATCCGCGCCGTCTTGGAGCTGACCAGGTAGCTCAGCTTCTCTTTCAACTGGGCTATCTCTGCCTGCCCGGTGCGTCCCACGTATCCAAAGATACCCTCTTGTACCCCCTTGGCGATGGCTTGCCGGAGTGCTGCTTCGCTCTCCAGCCGGGGGAAGCCTGGCACGCCGTAGAAAGACTCCACGACCTGGTCTGTGCTAACGAATAGAACTTGCTCCTTCCCCTCGCCCAGCCGCATCAGTTCCACGATCTTCTCCGGCGTGACCGATGTGAATAGTCGAGGAGGCAGGATCTCCGTCAACAGCTCCATCAGCCGCTCATGAATGGACTGGGAGCTCAGTGGTCGCCCGGCCAAGGACACCTTTTCAATTTCCAGCCCTTTTTTACCCATCACCGGCAGCCAGACGCTCTGGTACAGGTTGCGAATGGCCGACTCGAACTTGGCTTTTTCCGCTTGCTCCCGCTCCTTGAGTTGCTGCATCTGGGCTGTGGTCAGGTTGAAGGATTGGCGTTTGCCCCGCACGCGCTTGATGGCCTGCAGGTAGCGCATCGCCCGGCGCAGCGGATCGACCTGATCCTGCTCTGGTACAGCCAGGCCTAATCCATTGCGGTAGCGGCGAGGGCGTTCGCCGTGTTGAGCCAGGAAATCCTGGGCCTGCTGCTCCCGGGCAGTGTCCCCCATCGCAGCAAAGTCCAGGGGCAGATAGGTCAAGAGGAAGCGCGGCTCCCGGTCGGGGATGGCATCGCTGTTCCTGGGCCAGAGAATGGCTGCTGTACGCCCTGCCAGCCGGTTGTTCAGTTCCTCTTCAATGGCGATGTCAACCTCTCGGGGCTTGACGTGGGTTAGCTGGTCCTCTATCACCTGAGTGACATTGGCTGTGGTCTTAAAAACGTAGTGCGCGCCGTCGTAGTGCAGGAAGAGGCATTGTTCCCGCAAATCCTTAAGCACAGCTTGAGCGGTAAGGCTGTCCAGGTCTGGACCAATCACGGCGGCCAACAGTTCATTCTCGGTGACGCCGGTGGCGATGGGCTCACCCCCCTCGTCACCGGCGCGGAGTAGCCCACCAAAGGAGTAGGCCAAGATGGCTGTGGCGATGCGCATCGCCGGGCAGACGCCGCTCAGGCTGGGATGTTCACGGACCAGACGTTCGTCAATGCGTTTCACGCGGGCGTTGGGACCAGTGAAGTCCCGCCTGAGGACAGACTTGAAGGGCTCCCGCTGGCCCACTTCCGTGAAGAAAGCATGGGCCACGTCTTCGTCCTCGATGGGGATATCGCCGGGTCCCAGCAGTACCACCGCCTGTCCTTCCCGCTTGAGGGTATGCAGGCAAACGGCCAGGAAACGCAGGGCGCCACGGGTGCGCTGGAAGTCGGGCAGTGAGGCCCAGCGCTCGGTCATGATGTCAATCAGGGCGGGATGGAAGGGATAAGCGGCGGCGATCCGGTCACGCAGTGCCAACCGGTCATCCTCGGCGGCGCGGCGGGCAGCCTCGTCGGCAGCGTGGGCAGCCCGTATACGGGTGATCTCGGTGGCGAAGGTTTCGGCGGCGGCCTGGACAGCGGCCGGATCTGGAGACTCGGCCAGCAGGCGACGGCGGAGCACCAGCAGGATTTCGTCACCCACCACAGGCTCCCGCTTGGCATCTACGCGTGAGGTGAGGTGATCGAGCATGCGCAGCAGCATCTCATGGCCAAAGGCTTCGTGAGCGCTGGCCTGAAGGCTGTAGACCAACACGGAATGAGATGTACGAGCGACTTCCACCGACAGCGATTGCAGGAAGTTCTGCGTCAGGCGGCCCAAGGTGGACTCGCCCACCGCTTCGGCCAGAGTGCGTTCCGCATAGTTGAGCACCTCATCCAGCAGAAGTAAGGTTGGTTTATCTCCCAGCATGTCGGCAATGACGTCGCCGCCGGGAGGAATGCGGTTTTGGTCGTGATAGACTACCAGGTCGTAACACCCCAGTTGCGCGGCGAGCATACCCCACATGGTCTGCACGTGCTGACCGTTGATCTTACCCCCACTCACGTCGAACTTCTCGCCATCGAAGACGGCCACGCGTACGGGGCCGGGGTCAGGCAGGCTCAGTCCTTCAGGCAACGTGCTGAGGACTGAGCGATCCTGGGCCGTGTGGTAGAGTGCGGCCAGGGTATGCGACTTCCCGCCGCCGAAGGGAGAACGGAGCTGCAGTACCCGGTCGCCTTTCCCTCCAGCCAGGCCGTCCAGAACGTCCTCCAGCAGGCGGCGCAGGCCGCTGGTCAGATGGGTGGCCGAGAAGAAGGCATCGGGCCGCCGGTAGACGAGGGGCACATTACGGTCGCCAACCACCAGTGCCCCCAGATCAATGGCGTAGGTGGCCACGGCGGTGTCGCCGGCCTCCACATCGGGATGCAGGCGGACGACCTGGCTCCAGGGACGAAGTTGCCTGTCGGTCATATCTCGTCACCTCTCTCTGTCTGACCCAGCGCCTGCCGCAGTTCGGCGCAGGCGGCGTCCAGGTAGCGCAATTGTCGCTCAATGGTTCCGGTCAACTGTGGCATCCTGAAGATCTCGTCCAGATAGAGCAGTTCGATCTCGGTCTGGTAGGCACGTTGGAGCAGGGTCAGCACCTGGTCGTGTTCCGCACTGCGGGAGGACACGGCCAGGAGCTTTCCCGCGATGGGCACTCCCTCCAGCCGGTCCACCAGCAGGAAAAGGCCATTGCGGAAGTCTTTCAGGAATTCAGAACGGGCAGTGGTCAAGTCGAACTCACCCGAGGCGGTGAATCCACCCCAACTCTTGAGCTCGGCCAGGTAGCGTTGGCCCTCTCGCTCCAGCAGGAAATCGGGTTGTAGTCGCTGTCGCCCCTCCAAGTGCCGCCGGATCGCCCTGCTGTCCAGTTCTGCCCCCAACTGCTTGTGGCCGTCGAACAGTCCGTTGACGATCCGCTGGATGTCGGCGCGGCCGACCAGGGCTGGGCGGCGCAGCACGCGGTAACCAGCCAACTGAAAGTACTCTTCTACGATAGGCTCGTAGAAGTTGGCGTAGCCCTGGATCCAGTAGCGGAAGGCGCGGATTTGGTCGTAGGTGAACTCCATCGCGTCTCCTTACACCATCGGCCCGCGATGCGCCTCGATGAGCGTGCGCCAGTTGGTGGTCAGCTTGCGCAGGGCCGATGCCTCTGCCCCGCGCGCTGCCACCAGCGATCGGCCGCCGTTGTTGCCATTCCCGGCCAGCGTCTGTCCGGCCAGCGTCTGGGCGACCAGCCGCAATCGCTCCACGTCGGGTCGGGCTTCGTCCAGGTAGGCGGGGATGAAGGCAGGACGGTGCTCTACCAGCCACAGCACACGGTGCAGCGCGTCAATCAGTGGCGGCATCTCACCGCCGCGCGGCAGACCCAGGTCTTCATCCTCCCCGCGCTCGGTAAAGTCGCGCAGCCGGTACTTGCCTTTGCGCTTCTCCATCAGTGGGGTGCTGCCCGAGGTCAGGCCACCGGGGCCGTCCAGCTCCACCCGCTGGGGGTAGGCGAAGACGATGGCCTCGCCAGCGTCCAGGGTGGCGTGGCGGTAGGCGTAGCGCCAGAGGACGTAGAAGCGGGTGACCGGGTCCACGCTGCCGACCCCGGCCCGGCTGACGCCAAACAGTTTCTCCAGCAGTGTCTCCAACACCACGCCTTCCACCTCGGTCAGGAAGGTATCGGCGGGGACCGGCTCGCCGTTAGCGTACTCGACGCGGGCGTAGCGGGTGAAGGCGCGCAGCCCGGCCCCCACGCAGGCGATGACCAGGTCGGCGCCGGTGACGCCTTGGGCCCAGAGCCGGTCCACCCGCTCCCGCACGATACGCTGAAGATCCGGCCGCACCTCTCGCTCGTAGGAGCCAATGGCATCTCCCTCTCGCCGCCGGGCGACCAAGAAGATGGACGAGGCCAAGGACGCGGTGTCCATTGCCCGAACGCGTGCCCCCATCTCCGTGTCCAATGGCCAGGCCTCGGTGACCGTAAAACCGGCCTCGCGCAGAGCATCTACCAAGGTAGCCCAACCCAAGGTCGTCTTGTGGGCATAGACGATCACCAGCGGCGCTCCTGGCTTGAGGACTCGACCTGCCTCGGCAAAGGCCTGGGCCATCATCTCCTCATAGACTCTGGCCGCTAGCTGGCGGTCTCCTTCGTGTCGGGTCGCATCGGCCACTGCTTCGCGCTTCTTGGGTGTGAGCAACGACGACAAGTGCTCCGGATAAAGAAAGCCGACACTCCGCTTGAGCCAGACGTGGAAGAAGTCCGACAGGTCAGCATAGGCCACGTTGTCGTAATAGGGCGGGTCGGTGATAATGGTATCAAAGGCGCTATTCTCAAAGGGCATCCGGGTAGCCGAACTGCGCCGGACCTGGGCGACGGCCCCCAGGTTGCTGCTGCTGCGAATCACATTGGTAATCCAGGCTAGTGCTGATAAGGCATTGCCTGAGGCGTTGCCCATTGGGTTCAATTCGACAAAATCCCAAACCATTGGCAGGGCCTGGCGAGCATAAGTGTGGCCAATCACTTCTCTCGTGTTATGCCAACTGCAGAGGCTGCTGTTGTAGTCTGCCAAACGATCTACCAATAGGCCCAAATACGTCACTATGCCCTTCGCTTGCTCCTCACTGTAGCCGCGATGGAGCATCTCAGCTTGGGCGGCACGAACTTGCTTGGCAAAGGTGAGCAAGGCCAGCAGTTGACGCGGCATGAACAACTCACCAAAGCGTTCTAGACCGTACTGGACGACCCAGGCACTTCCCTTGGCGTCGGTGATGATCGGCTCGTCAGGCACGGTGAGGGGGCCAGCCGGATCGTTGGCGGTCTCGGCCTCCAGGGCGCGGATGCGCTGCCAGATGGCCTTGTCGTTGGGCCAGGCTTCCGGCGGCACCTGGTCAACGCTCAGGTAAACCTTGCCCCGCTTCCCCGGCCTGGTGCAGACCACAGCCATAGGCTGCACGCCGATGCGTCCGGCCTGCCCCTCGGCTTTGACGTAAGTGCTGTCGGACACGGTGCCGCAGAAGGGGCAGGCTACGTTGCCGCCTCGACTGCCGGAAGCGGGATCAAAGCCAAGAGCCTTCGGCGTGGTTGCCTCTGCCACCTGGTAGCGCACGCGTTTTTCGCCAGGAATGCCATCGCGGTTGGCCTCGGCATTGGGACGCAGGGCCACGTAGCGGCTCTTCTTCTTGCACAGCCAGGTCTGGCGGGCCAGGGGGACGGTACCACCGCAGGCCGGGTTCTTGCAGCGCACGGTGCGCGTCCACAGGTAGGCCACAGGGGTCAGCATCCCTGCCGGGGTGCGATCAGCTTCGCGGGCACCCGGCACGGCCAGATTCATCGAGAGTTGAGCGGGCTGGTCGGCGGCTGCGGCTGCATGGCGGGGGTCGGGGATGGGCGGATACAGGTCGCCGATCTCGTCCCGCACTCGCTCCAGCACCCACTGACCCCAGTGCTCCACCTCGGCGGACAAACCGGCCCAGGTGCCGCTTTGTCCTGAGCTTGTCGAAGGGTCCTCGGCGCAGCCCGTCGCTGCCGGATCAGGCGCGCCGAACTGCTGGGGATAGACCAGGGTGCAGAGTTCGATCAGATGGGCTACGGGGTTGAGGTCCAGGGCGTAGGCCTCACAACCCAGCCGCAGCGCTTCCAGGGGGATCGCACCGCCTCCGGCAAACATGTCCAGCACGCGCGGGCGCGGGGCGCGCCCCGCCTCGATGTCCTCTACAGTCACCAATTCGCCTTGCTCGACGGTCAGTCGTTCGGCGTGAGCCTGCAAGACGTGGCGACGGGCCTGGGCGATGGTATCACGTGCGCCAGGGTACTTGCACAGAGCGGCCACAAAGTCGGCGGCTTCCTTGGCAGCACGCTTATCGGACGGCGCCGGAACCAAGGCGCCGTACACGGCCGCGCGCACAGCTACCAGGGGACGGCGAGCCCACCAGAGGTGCAGGGTGGAAATATGCCCTTTGCGGATGGACTTCTCCCGCCGTGCCTCGGCGGAGATAGCTTCGATAGGGATGTAGTCTTCGATCAGACGGTGGTCAGTGGTCATAGAGCGCGTCTCCACTCATGCGGTCCTTATTCTTGCCGTAGTGTAGCATGACCTCCCCTGGTTGTCAAGGCGCTGAAGTTGACATCGCGGCGATGCTGTGATATGTTTGCTTCTGTGAGATCAAAGCTGACAGCGAAGGGATTGCTCAGGTTCAGATAGGCTGGCAAGCAAGGACAGCGTGATGCGTGAGAAACACGGATCACGCATCACGGATCACGTATCACGACCAGGGATGTCCCTTGCTCACCCAGGCCAACCCTTGGAGGTGGTGATTTGCGCTTCTCTCAACTGTTCGGACGCACTTTGCGGGAAGCCCCGGCCGGGGCGGAGATGGCCGCTCAGCGTCTGGCGCTGCGCGCCGGGCTGGTTCGCTCGCTGGCCGCGGGCGTGACGGCTTACCTGCCGCTGGGCTTCCGGGCGCTGAGCCGTCTGGCCGACCTGGTGCGGGCGGAATGGACGGCCCTCGGCGGTCAGCAGATGACGTTGCCGCTGGTGCAGCCCGTCGAGCTGTGGGAACGATCGGGTCGCTACGACGCGCTGCGGCTGGACATGCCCCGTTTCCGCGACGAGGCCAACCGTGAGCTGGCGGCGGGTATGGGCCACGAGGAAGCGGTCATGGAGCTGGCGCGCAGCGAGATCAGCTCCCACCACCAGCTTCCCCTCTTTCTTTTTGCGGTGGGAGCGCGCATCTCCCGCCGCACGGAGCGGCGCGGCGGCCTGCTGAGCATGGCCGCCTACCACACGGTGCAGGGCTACAGCCTGCACGGTGACGAAGCGGACATGGCCGCCTGCTACGAGCGGCTGAGCCAGGCCAACGAGGCCGTCTTTGCACGTTGTGGCCTGGAACCCCTGCGGGCCGAGGCGGAGGTCGGCGCTGCCGATGGCTGCAAGGCGCACCGCTGGCTGCTGCCACACGAGGCCGGGCCGGACATCTTCGTTCGTTGCCACGACTGCGACTACACGGCGACCCTCGCCGCGGCCAGGATGGCCGAGCCGCTGCCGGAGGAGGCCGAGGAGCTTCCTTTGGAAGAGGTCGCCACCCCCGGCGCGGAGACCATCGCCGCGCTGGCCGAGTTCCTCCACGTGCCAGCGCAGCGCACGCTCAAGGTGGTCTTCTACACTGTGCGGGGGCGGGTGGTCTGCGTGGCCATCCGCGGCGACCGCACCGTGGACGAGGCCAAGCTGGCCCACGTGCTGGGCAGCGCTGATTTCTACCCCAGCACAGCGGACGAACTGGCCGCTGTGGGCACGGTGGGCGGCTACGGCTCGCCCATGGGCTTGCGGGGGGCACGGGTGATCGCCGACCGCACGGTGGCGGCGGCCCGTAACCTGGTGGCCGGGGCCAACAAGGCCGGCTACCACGTCCGCAACGTCAACACCCCGCGTGATTTCCCGATTGACCTGGTGGCCGACCTGGCCCGCGTGGAGGAGGGCGACCGCTGCCCGCGCTGCGGCAGCAGGCTGGCTCTGCGGGCGGGCATCGAGTTGGCCCGGGCGGAGATGCGGGGCAGCCGCCTGAGCGAATCCCTGGATGTCACCTTCCTCGACGAGCAAGGCCAGGCGCGGCCGCTGCGCATGGCCAGCTACGGCCTGGGGCTGGACCGGCTGCTGGCGGCGGTCATCGAGACCCATCACGACGAGCAGGGCATCGTCTGGCCGCCGGCCTGTGCGCCCTATCAGGTCCACCTGCTGGGCCTGAACCTGAACAAGCCCGAGGTGGCCGAGCAGGCCGAAAGCCTCTACCGTGACCTGCAAGCGCGGGGTGTCGCCGTTCTCTACGATGACCGCGACGCCAGCGCCGGGGTGAAGTTCAACGACGCCGACCTCATCGGCCTGCCGCTGCGGGTGACGGTCAGCTCCCGCTCGCTGCAGCAGGGCGGCGTGGAGGTGAAGTGGCGGGCGCAGCAGGAACGACGCGTGCTGGCCTTCGAGGAGTTGCCGTTGGAACTGCGGACGAACGACGAATGACGGACGACGAAGATCGGTCATTCGTCCTTCGTCTTTCGTCATTCGTCGGCCAACACGGCTCTTGCCAATCTCTGGACTCAAGTTTGCCATGTCCCTGCTAACCTTCGGCCACGTCTCCTTCGACGCTGACCTGGTCGTCTTCGACAAAGATGGCACGCTGACCGACTTCGAGGCCATGTGGGGACGCCTGGCCCTGGCCTGGGTGGAGCGGCTGACACCGCACGCTGGCGACGAGGCTCTACGGCGCAAGCTCTACCGCTCGCTGGGCTACGATCGGCAGCAGCAGCGCACGTTGCCGCAAGGCCCGCTGGTCATCGCTCCCGAGGAGCAACTGCAGACCATCGCCGCGTCCGTGCTGTATGACCACGGCGTCCCCTGGCCCGAAGCCGAGGCTCGTGCCCAAGCGACGTTTGAGCAAACCATCGCTGACCTGCCGCCCACCAGCCTGGTCCGGGCCACGGGCGACGTCGTCGGGCTACTGCAGCGGCTGCGAGACGCTGGCCTGCGCGTGGCCGTGGTCACCACCGATCGCCGGGCGGGGACTGAGGAAATCCTGTGCATCCTGGGGGTCGCTGACCTGGTGGATCACCTGGTCTGCGGCGACAATGGACTGCCCTGGAAGCCGGCGCCGGACATGCTGCTGGCCGCCTGCGAGCGGCTGGGCGTGCAACCCTCTCGCACCGCCGTCGTGGGCGATACTGTGGCCGACCTGGAGATGGCCCGGCAGGCCGGCGCGGGGCTCAAAGTGGCCGTGCTCAGCGGCATGGGCGGCCCGACGCTGCTGGCCGCGCAGGCCGACGTCGTGCTGCGCTCGATTGATGAGATAGGCGCGTGGTACGTAAAACGTAAAACGTAAAGGCGGTCTCACTTGTTACGTTTTACGTTCTACGCTTTACGTTTTACGCTTTACGCCCAAAGGAGGATTTGCGTTCGTGGAAACCGTGCTCAAAGGAACAGGAAAGAAAGTCGTCATCGGCGATGGCCGGCCGACGGTCATCATCGGCGAGCGGATCAACCCCACGGGCAAGAAGAAGCTGGCTGCCGCGCTGGTCGCCGGCGATCTGGAGGTCGTGCGCCAGGAAGCGTTGGCGCAATTGGCGGCGGGTGCCGATGTGTTGGACGTCAACGTCGGCGTCGCCGGCGTGGACGAAGTGGATCTGCTGCCCCAAGCCGTCCGGCTGGTGATGGAGACGGTGGATGTTCCCGTCTGCATTGACACAGCCGATGGCGAAGCCTTGCGCGCCGCGCTGGCGCTGCACAAGGAGCTGAACCCCGACGGCAAGCCGTTGGTCAACTCGGTCAACGGAGAGGAGGCCAGCCTGGCGCGGGTACTGCCGCTGGTGGCGGAGTATGGCGCGGCGGTCATCGGCCTGTGCATGGACGACGAGGGCATCCCGGCTGCGCCGGAGGGGCGTCTGGCGGTGGCCCGGAAGATCGTTGCGCGCGCCGAAGCGTTGGGAATTTCCCGTGACGACGTGGTCATTGACTGCCTATCGCTGACCGTAGGGGCCGACTCGAAGGCTGGCTGGACGACGTTGCAGGCCATCCGCATGGTCAAGGAAGAGTTGGGCGTCAACATGGCCCTCGGCGCCAGCAACGTCTCCTTTGGTTTGCCGGAGCGGGAGGTGATCAACGGGGCCTTCCTGGCCATGGTCATCACGGCTGGCGTGAACTGCCCCCTCGTGGATGCGGCCAAGGTGCGGCCCGTTATCCTGGCTGCCGACCTTCTCCTGGGCCGCGATGAGTACGCCATGCGCTATATCAAGGCTTTCCGGCGGCGGAGATCGGTCAGTTAGTTGGATAGTCAGGTGGTCTTTGGTCAGGTGGTCCTTGGTCGGATGGTGGAGTGGTTCGACTGATGACCATCAGACCACCCGACGATCAGACCATCCGACCAAATGACCAGGCGACTAAGCGACCAAACGACCACCCGACCATATGACCCAGGTCATGGGCGATTGTGTCGAGGAAGGATATACTGGGAGGGCATGAACGGCCTGGAGGCGTTCATCGTTGCCTTTGTGCAGCAAGAGGTAGACCAAGCAGGGACTGAGACCCGCTACCGCACGCCGCTGGTGGGCTTCGCCTCTGCCGATAATCCCCGCTTTCTCCGACTGCGGGAGATCGCCGAGCCGACCCATCTGCTGCCTGGCGAGCTGTTGCCGACAGCGCGGTCGGTTGTCTCCTTCTTTGTGCCTTTTGCCGAAGAAGTAGTGAAGGCCAACCGGGCGCAGCGCAGCGAGGTCGCTCGGCAGTGGGCCTTGGCTTACGTCGAGACCAACGCGCTCATCAATCGCATCGCCCAGGGGCTGATCGCCGCTCTGGTCGAGCAGGGGGTGCAAGCGGCCGCGGAGCCGGCCACCCACAACTGGGATCCGGTCACGCTCATCAGCCGCTGGTCGCACAAGAGCGTGGCCGCCATCGCCGGCCTGGGCAGCTTTGGCCTGCACCACATGCTGATCACCGATGCGGGCTGCGCGGGTCGTTTTGGCAGTCTGGTGCTGGATGCAGCGCTGGAGCCGACATCGGGGCCCGGCGTTGCTGCCCGCGTGCGCTGCCGCTACTTGCACGATGGAAGCTGCATGACCTGCGTGCAGCGCTGCCCTGTAGGTGCGCTGACCGAAGGTGGACTGGATAAGCACCGCTGTTACGAGCGGCTGCTACAGGTGGCCGACGGCTTCCGCGATCTGGGCCTGGCCGACGTCTGCGGCAAGTGCGCCACCGGCCCTTGCGCTACCGAATGCGGATTGTAGATTGCGGATTGCGGAATGTCAATCCGCATTCCGCATTCCGAAATCTGTAATTCTGGGGGGAATATGCTGGTCAAAGATCGAATGACTCCCAATCCCATCTGCGGGCACCCGGAGATGCCGGTGACGGATGCCCAGGCGTTGATGAGAGAGAAGAACATCCGCCATCTGCCCATCGTAGACGGAGCAAAGAACCTGGTGGGCCTGGTCACGCAGCGGTCACTGTTGCGGGTTCTTCCTTCGGACGTGAGCAACTTCAGCCGTTTCGAGATCAGTTACGTCCTGGGCAAGGTCAAGGTCGGTCACGTCATGGTCAAGGACGTGTTCACGATTGGTGAGGAGACGGCCATCGAGGAGGCTGCCCGCATCATGGCTGACCGCAAGATCGGCTGCATGCCGGTGATGAGGGACGGTGACCTTGTCGGCATCATCACCGACAACGATCTGTTCAACATCATGGTGGACTTGCTGGGGGCGCGCCGGACTGGCGTGCGGGTGACCATCCTGCAGCCGGACCGGCCCGGCGAGGTCGCTCGCCTCTCCACGGCCATTGCCAGGAAGGGGGGCAACCTGACGGTGATCGTGGGCTATCCGGCGCCGGAGCCGGGCATGTGGTTGTCTGTGGTCAAGGTCACCAACATCCCCAGGGAAGAGTTGGGTGAGGTCATTGGTGAGTTGGAAGATATTCAAATTCAAGACGTGAGAGAGATTCAGTGGAATGGCGTTAGAACGTAAGAATCCGGAAGGCGCGGTGCTGGTCGTCGGCGGTGGCATCGGCGGGATGCGCGCCGCCATTGACCTGGCTGAGGCCGGCCTGAAAGTTTACCTGGTGGAGCGGGAGCCAGGGCTGGGTGGGCGGGTGGCCCAGTTGGGCTACATGTTCCCCACGCACGACTGCGTGCTCTGCCGTGGCACGTCGGATCACGGCTATGGCTGCACACGTCCGGCCATCTCACCCGCTTTCGTGGACCATAACCTGCATCCCAACATCGAGATCATGACCCGCACGGAGGTGGTGGACGCCAGCGGGCAGGCGGGCGATTTCACGGTCACCTTACGGCATCAGCCCCGCTACGTGTCTGTGGAACGCTGCACCAACTGCGGCATCTGCACGGCGGCTTGCCCTGTGCGCTTGCCCAGCGAGTTCCAGGAAGCGCTGGTCACGCGCATGGCCATCCACAAGAGCGCGCCGCGCTCGTTTCCCGACGCCTACTACGTGGACAAGGGGGATTACTGCACGGACTGCCGCCGCTGCGAGGCGGTGTGCCCGACGGGGGCCGTCAATTTGGACGAGGAGGTCTGGGACGAGGATATTCACGTCTCGGCCGTCATCCTGGCCGTGGGCTATCGGCTGTCCGATGCGGGCGTGCTGGAGGAGTTCGGCTACGGACGCTACCCCAACGTCGTGCACAGCATGCAGTACGAGCGCTACGTCAGCCGCTCGGGGCCGACGGAGGGGGTGCTCCTGCGCCCCTCGGACAACAGAGCGCCGCAACGCATCGCCTGGCTGCAGTGCATTGGCTCGCGTGATCAGGAGCATCCCTACTGCTCGTCCATCTGCTGCATGTACGCCACCAAGGAGGCGGTGCTGGCCAAGCAGCGCGTGGATGGGGCGCACTGCCAGATCTTCATGATGGACGAGCGAGCTTTCAACAAGGAGTACAACGCCTATTTCCATCGTTCCTGCCGGGAATACGGTGTCCAATACACCCGCTGCCGCATCTCCGACCTGTGGGAGGATCCCCAAACCCACGATCTGATCCTGCATTATCCCGGTGAAGATGGGAAAATGAAGGAAGATCGCTTCGACATGGTCGTGCTGTCGGTGGGCGTGCTGCCACCGGCCGGAGCGGAGCAACTGGCCAGCGCCCTGGGCTTCGATCTCAACGAATATGGCTTCTGCGAGACGAATACGTTCAACCCGCTGGAGACGAGCCAGCCGGGCATCTACGTCTGCGGGGCCTTTGCCTCCCCTAAGGAGATCGCCGAGACGATCGTTGACGCCGCCGGCGCCGCCGGCGACGTGATGCGCATGTTCCACGATCAGCTCGGTGGGCGGCCGTCCAGCCGCGAGTATCCCTTCTTGAGCGAGGGCGACTTCCTGCCCGAGCGGGACGTGGGCGGCCAGCCGCCCCGCGTGGGCGTCTTCGTCTGCCGCTGCCGACCGGCCATCGAAGGAGTGGTAGACATCGAGCGGGTGCTCGGCCGCGCCAGGGAGTACCCCAACGTAGTCACCGCTGCCGACGTCGGCTACGGTTGCTTCCCCGAAGGGCTGGCGGCTATCAAGGAGGCCATCGCCGAGCATGACCTGAACCGGGTCGTCGTCGCCGGGTGCAGCCACCGCACGCACGAGTCGCTCTTCCAGCGCACGGTGCGGGAGGCGGGGCTGAATGCCTACCTCATGGAAATGACCAACATCCGCGAGCAATGCGCCTGGGTGCATCCGCACGAGCCGGAGGCGGCCACGCGCAAGGCCATGGAGTTGGTGCGCATGGCCGTGGCCCGGGCCAGCACCCTGCAGCCAGTGTATAAAGAAGCCCTGCAGGTGGTGCGGCGGGCACTGGTCATCGGCGGCGGTGTGGCGGGCATGACGGCGGCGCTGGCCATCGCCGACGCCGGCTTCGACGTGGCCCTGGTCGAGCGCAGTGATGCCCTGGGCGGCCACCTGCACGACATCCACTACGTCGTGGAAGGGTACAACCCGCAGCGGCTGCTGCGAGACCTGGTCAACCGCGTGCGGGGCCACGAGCGCATAGGCGTCTACACCCGCACCGAGGTAGTGGAGCACACAGGCCACGTGGGGAACTATCGGGCGGTCTTGCGGCGACGGGATGGCCGCGCAGAGGTCGTTTCCCACGGCGTGACCATCGTGGCCACCGGCGGGCAGGAGGCGCGGGGCAGCCGCTACCTGCTGGGGAAGCACCCCCGCGTCATCACCCAGTTGGAGCTGGAGGAGGCCGTGACCAGCCGCCTGGATGAGATCGCCGAGTTGAAGGACGTGGTGATGATCCAGTGCGTCCGTCCCGAGGGATCGGAGTATGATTACTGCTCTCGCATCTGCTGTACCAGCACCATCAAGAACGCCATGCGCATCAAGGTGGCCAACCCCGATTGCCGGGTCACGGTGCTGTACAAGGACATCATCACCTACGGCTTCCGCGAGCAGTACTACACCGAGGCGCGCCGGCGCGGCGTGCTTTTCGTCCGCTACGACGAAGGCAGTGAACCCCTCGTGGAAAGCCTGAACGGTGACCTGCGGGTGACGGTGCAGGAGCCCGTGCTCCAGCGGCCCATGGTCATGGAGCCCGATCTGTTGGTGTTGAGCATGGCCATCGAGCCATCGCAAGGCTCGGCGGAGCTGGCCAGGCTGCTCGAGGTGCCGGTATCGCACGAGGGGTTCTTCCTGGAAGCGCACATCAAGATGCGCCCCATGGACTTCATGGAGGAGGGCATCTTC
>JACNHM010000377.1:8742-15378 GCA_014383605.1 Chloroflexota bacterium | reverse complement strand
CGGGGCACGGCCATGCGGCGGGAGAAGGCGGAGCTGTACCGGTCGCCACAGGAAGCCTGGCGGGTCAAGTCGCCCTTCCTGCTCAGCGGGATCATTTACTGCGGCCGCTGTGGGTCGGCCATGCGGGGTGGGCGGGACATGCGCAATGCCCGGCGGGGCGGCGAGGTGTGGCGGTTCTACCCTCTGTTTGCAGGTGCCCCCAAGGGGATTCGAACCCCTGTCGCAGGCTTGAAAGGCCTGTGTCCTGGTCCTCTAGACGATGGGGGCCAACTGGCGGCAATTTTAGCAGAAATGACGTATAAGGTCAAATGCACACAGCGGCTGCGCAACTCGCTCAGCAATGCCTTTTGACAGAAGGAGGCGAGGGTGCTAAAATACGCTGCGAATCTGACGAGAGGCGAAGGAGTGTGCGAACATGGCCGAGATGAAGCGAGCGATCTACATGGATCACGCCGCCACCACGGCGGTGGATCGGCGTGTGCTGGCAGCAATGCTGCCTTATTGGACGGACACCTACGGCAATCCCTCCGGCGTCCATCGCCCGGCGCGGGAGGCGTCCAAAGCCCTGGACCAGGCGCGGGAGATGGTGGCGGGCATCCTGGGCTGCAAGCCGCGGGAGATCATCTTCACCAGTGGCGGCTCCGAGAGCGATAACCTGGCGCTGCGCGGCGTGGCCTTCGCCCAGCGGGGGCGGGGCAAGGGCAACCACATCATCACCACCCCCATCGAGCATCACGCCGTGTTGCACACGGCGGAGGAGCTGCGCGAGCGCTTCGGTTTCCAATTGACGCTGCTGCCCGTGGACCGCTACGGCGTGGTGGACCCCGACGATGTGGCGCGGGCCATCCGCCAGGACACCGTGCTCATCAGCGTGATGTACGCCAACAACGAGGTGGGCACCATTGAGCCTCTGGCTGAGATCGGCGCGGTCGCCAGGGCGCGGGGCATCCCCTTCCACACCGACGCCGTGCAGGCCGGCGGCACGCTGCCGCTGAACGTGGACGATCTGAAGGTGGATCTGCTGGCCCTTTCGGCGCACAAGTTCTACGGCCCTAAGGGTGTGGGTTTGCTGTACGTTCGTGACGGTGTGCCCTTCTGGCCGATGCAGACGGGCGGCGGGCACGAGCGGCGGCGCCGGGCGGGCACGGAGAACGTCCCCTACATCGTGGGCCTGGCCACGGCGCTGAAACTGGCCTACGAGGAGGCTGAGGAAAACAACCGCCGCATCGCCGCCTTGCGCGACCGTCTCATTGCGGGGGTGCTCGACCGCGTCCCGGATGTGCATCTGAACGGGCATCCCCTGCGGCGGCTGCCCAACAACGCCAATTTCACCTTCAAGTATATCGAGGGGGAGGCGGTGTTGATCCAGTTGGACCTGCTGGGGGTGGCGGCTTCCAGCGGTTCGGCCTGCAGCACAGGCGCGGTGGAGGCTTCGCACGTGCTGAGGGCCATGGGCGTGCCGCCGGAGGAAGCCTTCGGCAGCCTGCGGCTGACCTTGGGCCGCGAGAACACGGCGGAGGACGTGGACTACGTGCTGAAGGCGCTGCCGTCCATCGTGGAGCGGCTGCGGGCCATCTCGCCGTTGTACCAGGAACGTCGGGCAGCAGCGTGATCGGCGGGCACTATCTCTACTTCCTGCGGCACAACCTGGCGAGCCGCCTGCTGGGCCGGCGGCGGCCGCTGCTGGCGGGGTTCAAGCTGACCCACCGCTGCAACCTGCACTGCGCTGCCTGTCCCTTCTGGCGGCAGGAGGGCGAGGACATGAGCTTCGCCCGGGCGCGGCGGGCGCTGGATGAACTGTACGACGCCGGCGTGCGGCTGGTCATCTTCGAGGGCGGCGAGCCCTTCCTTTGGCGGGATGGCGACTACCGGCTGGCAGACGTGGTGAAGGCCGCGCGGCAGCGCTTCTTCTGCGTGGGCGTGACCACCAACGGCACCTTGCCGCTCGACGTGCCGGCCGACGTCGTCTGGGTCAGCGTGGACGGGCTGGCGGAGACGCACGATCGCAACCGCGGCCCATCGTTCGAGCGGGCCATGGCCCACATCGTGGCCTCGTCGCATCCCAAGATCTTCGCCAACGTGACCATCAACCGCTTGAACTGGCGGGAGGTGCCGGAGTTGGTGCGCTTCCTGGCCGAACGGGTGAAGGGCATCACCATGCAGTTCTACTACCCCTACGAGGGGACGGAGGATCTCTCGCTGGGCCGGGCGGAGCGGCGCGGGGTGCTGGAGGAGCTGATCGCCCTGAAGCGGGCGGGCTATCCGGTTACCGATTCCATTCCCGCTCTGAAGGCGTTGCAGGATAATTCCTGGAACTGTCATCCCTGGCTCATCGCCAACGTGGAGCCCGATGGCGCGGTGAACTGTGGCTGCTATCTGAAAAACCGGGCGGAGATCAGTTGCCAGCAGTGCGGCTTCGCCGCGCACGTGGAGGTCTCGCTGGCCTACGACTGGAATCTGGCGGCCATCGCCGCCGGGAGGGAGATCTTTGGCTTCCGGTAAGGGGCGGGCGGTGGTGGCCATGAGCGGGGGCGTGGACAGCTCCACCGCCGCTGCACTGCTGGTGGAGCAGGGTTACGAGGTCATCGGCGTGATGCTGCGGCTCTGGGCCGACCCGCAACTGGGGGCGTGCAGCCACAATCTCTGCTGCACGCCCGAGGCGGTGGACAGCGCCCGCAGCGTGGCGTCGCTGCTGGACATCCCCTTTTACCTGCTCAATGCCGAGGAGCCTTTCTGGGGGCGCGTGGTGGAGCCGTTTGTCGCCGCCTACGCGGAGGGCCGCACGCCGAACCCCTGCCTGGCCTGCAACCGGCACATCCGCTTCGGCACCCTGCTGCGCCATGCGCGGGGCCTGGAGGCCGATTTGCTGGCCACGGGGCATTACGCCGGCGTGCTGCCGCCTGATGGGGAACACGCCGCCTACCGCTTGCTGCGCGGCGTGGATGCTTCCAAAGATCAGTCGTACGTGCTGCACATGCTGGGGCAGGAGGAGTTGGCGCACCTGCACTTCCCCCTGGGCGGGTTCAGCAAACGGCAGGTGCGGCACATGGCGCGGCTCCGCCGGCTGCCCGTGGCCGAGCGAGCGGAGAGCCAGGATCTCTGCTTCGTGGGCGGAGGCGACTACCGGGACTTCCTGCGTCGCTATGCGCCGCAGGCCGTGTGTCCAGGGCCAATCCTCGACCAGGGGGGACAGCAGTTGGGCAGGCACCAGGGGCTGGCCTTCTACACCATCGGCCAGCGGAAAGGGTTGGGCATCGCCGCCGCCGCGCCACTGTACGTGCTGGAGATGGACGTCGGCCGCAAGGCGCTGGTGGTGGGGCCGCTGTCGGCGCTGGGCCGGCGCGAGCTGACCGCTGGCGAGGTCTCGTTCGTCTCCGGCGGTTGGCCTGCAGAATCGCTGGCGGTGACGGCCAAGATCCGCTACCGGGCGCCGGATGCGCCAGCCACGGTTTTGCCGCTGGAGCCGGGGCGGGTGCGGGTGGTCTTCGAGCAGCCGCTGCGGGACATCACCCCGGGCCAGGCGGTGGTGTTCTACGACGGCCAGGTCTGTCTCGGCGGAGGGATCATTGAGTGAGCAAGTCGGCAAGTCAGCAAATCAGCAAATCGGCAGGTCGCGCATCGCAGATCACGTGAGGTACGGCCATGCTTGACTTCTTGTTGTCTCCCGCGTTGCTTCTGAGTGCGGTGATCGCGCTGCTTTACGCCTCTCTGTTCCATCTGTGGCAGGGGCGGACGCTGCGTGACCTGGGGATTTTCGCCTTGGCGGCGGTGTTGGGCTTTGCTGTGGGCCAAGGAGTGGGGCAATGGGTGTACGTGCCGCTGCTGAAGTGGCAACTGGTCGGGCAGGTGCACGTGCTGGTGGCCAGCCTGTTCTCCTGGCTGGCTCTGTTCATTGCCAAGCGGCTGAAAGTGTGATACAATGGGACAGCAGAGGAAGGTGCAAGCCTTTTCTGTATGGGGTTGTAGCTAGCAGGATGGTGCAAGATGCGAGAATCCTCACTGACCAATCAAAAACCACCGTTTTTTGATGAAGCGTTGAAGGAATACGATCAGGTTATCAACCGTGTCTTTGAAAGCCTACACGCAGGCCACGAAGACGTGAACCGTTTACCTTTCAGCAAATCTGACGTTGAGCGTGCTGTCAGTGATCTTGGGCTTTCAATCAAGAACATACCTGACATCGTTTACACCTATCGTTCTGGGCGATCTCAGCTGCCCCAAGCGATTCTGACTCATAGGAATTGGGCTATTGAGGGTGTGGGTAAGGGGAAGTACGCCTTTACCAGATTGACTCGTTCACCCTATGTGGACATCCCGACTGACGTAGAGATCGTCCACATCCTTGATGCCACTCCCCAACTCGTTTTGAAGTATCAGGGCACAGATGAGCAGGGTTTTCTAGCTCGGATTCGCTATAACCGTCTGATTGATACGTTCACCGCCTTGACAGCATATCACATTCAAGGGCATTTCAGAACTACTATCTCCGATGTCGGTCAGGTTGAGATTGACGATCTCTACATCGGAATAGATACAGATGGACACGGTTTCGTGCTGCCCATCGAGGCAAAAGGCGAGTCTCCCAGGGACCAGCTTGGTGTTATACAGATCATCCAGATGGTGAGGTTTGCCAGGCAGTATTTTGCTGATCTGATTGTCCGGCCCATCGGTGTGAAGATTATGCCAGACGGATCGTATATGTTCCTGGAGTTCAACGATAGCGATGACGCCAACCTTGTAGCTACCAAGCGGTATAAGCGTTACGTACTGTGCAGGGAGCAGTAGAGAATGTCACACCGGAGGCGAAGTAACAGCGCAATTCAACAACTGGAGGATGTCGCCGTTCACGGCTGGTATCGCTTTGTGCTCTCCTATCCCGATCATCTGGTCTCTCAGATGATCAACGAATTCGGCATTAGGCGAGAGCATACGGTGCTCGACCCTTTCGTGGGTACAGGAACTACTCTCGTTGAATGCAAAAAGTCTGGCATTAGTTCAGTGGGGATTGACGCCAACCCGGTTTCCGCCTTTGCCAGCAGAGTCAAGACGACGTGGGATATTGACCTGGCAGAGTTTGACCGTCGGCGACACCAGTTGTTGGAGTCTATCCGGGAGCCCATTCGGTCTATCGGGGCACAGTATTCATATCAGCTTTCTTTTGATGACCTGCTCTTACCCGGGATGATTCTCTGTGATCGAAGCGTAGACGATGACGAAAGCCTCAGGCTCCTCTTTCCTAAGAACTGGCTTAGCGAGGTGCCGTTTCGCAAGACGTTGATCATCAAGCGGGCCATTGATGCACTGCCGGATGATGCCATCACGGATGTTTTCCGTCTGGCACTGGCTGCTGTCGTCGTCACTGATGTGTCCAACGTTGGTTTTGGCCCCGAGGTGTATGTTGCCAGGAAACGAGAGGACGCTGATGCTTACAGAGCTTATGCCGAGAAACTCCGACGAGTCAGACATGACCTAGCGAAGGTTCAACAAATACCTAATGCGGGGATGACGGCAGTCTATTGCGGAGACGCCCGACGACTGACAACCCTGATCGAGGGACCGATAGACTATGTGATTACATCACCGCCGTATCCAAACGAGAAGGACTACACGCGCATAACACGACTCGAGTTGATCCTACTGGGCTTTATTGGTGAGAAAGGTGATCTCAGACGGGTGAAGAAAGAGATGCTGCGCTCGCATACGCGCAATGTCTATGTGGCAGACGATGACTCAGTTTATGTAGCCGACATTCCAGAGATCCAAGAAGTGGCCCAGGAAGTCGAACGCAGACGGGTTGAGCGTGGAGCCACATCAGGCTTTGAGCGTCTGTATCACCGTGTGGTTACTGAGTATTTTGGTGGGATGTGTCGGGTACTTGAGCAATTGCAGCAGGTCATGTCACCGGGCGGCAAACTTGCTTTGGTAGTGGGTGATCAGATGAGTTACTTCCGAGTTCCTATCCGCACTGCTAGGTTGTTGAGTCTTGTGGCATGCCGAAAACTGCACTATGCTGAGGTCGAAACGATCGTGTGGCGCACTAGACGCGCCACCGCGACTAATATGGATATCGAAGAGCACATTCTAATTCTTGAGCGACAGTGAACAAGGTTACGCGCAGAGAGAGGCCGAGATCATTGATGGTGATGCGTGAAACGTTGACCAGTACCAATATTGAGACCATCTTCACGCTTCACGTTTTACGTTTCAGGCAGGGTTCGGTGATCAAGCCTGTGTGAAGCCAATGCTCTCTTCTACCCAACGGCATACATTCGGCACAATCAATCGAGGTGCGAAATGACCACTGTACGTGACGTAGCGATCATTGTCCTGGCGCTAGAATCGATCATCGCCGGTATCCTGCTGGCTATCTTGACCATCCAGGTGTCCAGGCTGGTGAAGATGCTGCGCGAGGAGATCAAGCCGATGTTGGAGGCGACTCAGGAGACGGTGGGGACGGTGAAGGGGACAGCAACCTTTCTCAGCGAACACGTCGTGTCTCCCGTGGTGAACGTTGCCAGTACCATATCCGGCCTGCGCCAGGCGGCGAAAACGTTGGCAGGGTTCCGTTCTCATGATCGGAACGATGACACCATCTGACTGGCATATCGGTAATTGGTACACTGGTAGATTGGTACA
>JACNHM010000377.1:0-8553 GCA_014383605.1 Chloroflexota bacterium | reverse complement strand
TACCAGTTTACCAGTCTACCAGTTTCCCAATCTACCAGTTTCCCAATCTACCAACATACATGGAGGTGAGAACATGAGTGAACGTGGAGGCGGAGGCGAGTTCTTCGCCGGTCTCTTCATCGGCGCCATCGTGGGCGCGGCGGCGGCGCTGCTCCTGGCCCCGCAGTCAGGCGAAGACACCCGCAAGCTGATTGAGGAGAAGGGAATCGAACTGAAGGATCGGGCGGCGGAGTTGTCGGCCGAGGCGCGGCAGCGCGCCGAGGAGTTGCAGGAGCGAGGCCGCATCGTCCTGGAAGAGCAGAAGGCCAAACTCGAGCAGGCCATCGAGGAAGGAAAGCAGGCCGCGGTCAAGAAGCGCGAGGAAATGTTGGGCCAACTGGAGGGGGAGGAAGCGGCGGCCTGAAGGCCGGCTCAAACTTCAAACTTCAAACTTCAAACTCCAAACTTCAAAGCTCAAAGCTCGAAGCCGGGTGATGGCTTGGATGGCAAGGGGTAGTCTGGGCAGTAGATCGCTGGCGACCATGCCGGCGCTGCCCAGTTCCTGCCGCGCCATCTCGCCGGCCAGGCCGTGCAGGTAACCTCCGACCACGGCAGCATCGAAGGGGGCCAGCCCCTGCGCCAGCAGGCCGGCGATGGTGCCGGCCAGCACGTCGCCGGCGCCGCCGCTGGCCAGGCCCGGGTTGGCGAAGGGCAGGACAACCGTGCGGCCATCCGGCGCGGCGACGACGGTGTACGCTCCTTTCAGCAGCACCACCTGTCCCCACGCGGCGGCCCTGGTCTGCGTCAGGCCCCAGCGGTCGGCGTTGACCTCGCTGGTCTGGCAGCCGCAGAGCCGGGCCATCTCCCCCGGATGCGGGGTGAGCACGCTGTTCGGCGGCACGACCTGGGGCCAGCCGTCCGTCTGCGCCAGGATGTTCAGCCCGTCGGCGTCAATGATCAGCGGCGGCAGCGCAGGCGTGGGCTTTCCTGCCGTTTCGTCGCTGGGGACGAAGCCAAGGCGCAATCGTGCTGCCTGGCCTGCGTGCAGCAGTTGCTGCACGAACTCCACGGCCGGCTTCTCCTGGGTCAGACCGCAGCCCAGCAGCAGGGCCTGATAATCAGCGGCTTTCTCGCGCACCAGCCTGACCGCATCGGGAGCGATGACGCCGGTGTCTTCGGGGAGCAGCAGCCAGGTGGGTTCGTGCAGCGCCGCAGCCAGGATGGGGTGGAGGCTCTCGGCCACGGCCAGGGTCACCAGACCGGCACCCACGCGGCTGGCGGCCGCGCCGGCCAGGTAGGCAGCGCCGGTGTAGTTCACGGAGCCGACGACCAGCAGCGCTTTGCCGAAGGTGCCCTTGTGGGCATGGGGTGGGCGGGCCGGCAGCAACCGGGCGATCATCGGCGGCGTGGCCAGCTCCAACTGGACGTCGGCGGTGAGGGCTGGGTCGGCGCCGATGTCGGCCACCAGCAGTTCGCCGCAACCGGCCGCGCCGGGGAAGAGGAAATGTCCCCGCTTGGGGTTGGCGAAGGTGACGGTCAGATCGGCGGGGAGGGCGGCGGGGTCAATAGCTCCCGTGTCGCAGTTGAGGCCGGAGGGGCAGTCTACGGCGATGACAAAGGGAAAAGAGGGAAAGGAAGGAAAAGAGGGGAAGGCGGGAGATACGAGGCCGTGTTCGCTCATCTCCTTCGTTTCCCTTCTTTCCCTCAATTCCTGTTTGGCAATGTCCAGGATGTCTTTGAGCTGCCCTTCGATGGGGCGCGTCGCACCCGTGCCCAGGAAAGCGTCCACGATGACGTCGGCCTGGTGCAACAGGCGGCGCAACTCGCTCAGGTCGGGGTCAGCGGCGGCGTGAACGGTGCGGATGGAGCGCTCTTGCACCAGGCGGTAGTTCTCGTCGCCTTCGGTGTGGCGCTTCCAGCAGTAGACGGCGACGGGGCAGCCCTCGTCGTGCAGATGGCGGGCGGCCACCAGGCCGTCGCCGCCGTTGTTGCCGGGGCCGACCAGCACCAGCGTCAGATGCTCGTGGAGATCGCTGATGCGCTCTTGCATGGCCATAGCCACCACCTGCCCGGCGTGTTCCATCATTGTGTCGTAAGACCAGCCGCTGGCGTCGGCGGCTCGTTCGATGCATCGCATCTCTTCGACGCTGACGATTTTCATCGTTTCCTCCTGGGGTATCCTGTGTGCTGCTCGTCGGTGGACATGATACCACAGGCCCTGGCGTGATGCAAGCAGGGGATTGGTAGATTGGTAAACTGGTAAATCGGTAGATTGGTCAGTTGGCAAGTTGGGCTCTATTGACCAATGTACCAATTCACCAATCTACCGTCCTGGCGAAAGGATAGCAGTCCATTGCTTTTGCTCTTCATCGCTTTGTTCTGGCTGGCAGCCTACCTCATCACCTGGCAAGGACATCGCCGCGGGCGCTGGACAGCGGCATATCACCGGGACGTGGCCAGCCTGGGCGCGCTGGCCCTGGCCGCCGTGGGCTTCTTCTGGCGCATCCTCTGGGGCGGGTCGTGGATGCCCGCCAACGGCGGCGATCTGGCCTCGTTCCTCTATCCCACGTACCAATTCGCCGCCCGGAGCTTTCGTCAGGGGATCATTCCCCTCTGGAACCCGCACCTCTACGGCGGTGCACCCTTCGTCGGCGACATTCAGGCCGGGCTGTTCTATCCCGTCAATGTGCTGGCCTTCTTCCTGGCCCGCCCGCTGGACTACCGCACGATGCAATGGCTGAGCATCTTGCACTTCTGGTGGGCGGGGGCGGGAATGTACCTGCTGCTGCGGCTGGCCCGCTGGCGTGAAGACGGCGCGCCGTTGAGCCGCTGGGCGTGCCTGGCCGGGGCGCTGGCTTTCATGTTCTCCGACGGCTTCCTCACCCACTTCGGCAACCTGAACCTCATCGCCGTGGCCAGTTGGCTGCCCTGGGTCTTCTGGGCTTACCTTCGGGGTATTAGAGATCAGAGATTAGAGATTAGATGGGCGGTGGTTGCTGGCGCTCTGTTAGGCATGGCCACACTGGCTGGTCATGCTCAGATCACGCTCTTTGTGGCGCTGGCCCTGGTCCTGTATTCCGCCTTCTGCCTCTATCTGCAGTGGAGCGAGCGAAGATCAACTGGCCAATCTACCAATCCACCAATTTCCCAATCTACCAATTTCCCAATCTACCAATTTAGCAGTTTCCTTGTCTACTTTTGTACTTGTCTGCTCGTTTCCTTCCTGCTGGCCGCTGTCGTGCTCCTCCCCAGCCTGGAGCTGACCGGCCACACCGCCCGCGCCGGCTGGGACTACCAGCAAACGGTGGGCTATTCCCTCTCGCCGGCGCAGTGGATCGGCCTGCTCATCCCCGGCTACTTCGGGCGGGGACCGCAGTTCCATTGGGGGCTTTGGCCACGGGTGGAGGTGGGCTATCTGGGCGTGCTGCCGCTGATCCTGGCGCTGCTGGCCGTGCTGCGCGGCCGCCCGCGGCGCATGTGGGCGCTGCTGGGACTGGCCGTGACCACGTTCCTCATTGCCCTGGGCATCTACAGCCTGCCCCACGGCTGGCTGGCCACGCTGGCGCCGGGCTTCGGCCAGTTCCGCGCCCCGGCGCGGCTGGTGCTGGTGATGGACTTCGGACTGGCCGCTCTGGCGGCGCTGGGCCTCGATGCTTTACTGCGCCCGTCGGAAAGCGACGCAGCTCCCCTGCGGCGCGTCTTCCGCGTGACGGCCTGGGCGGCGGGCGCCACCTGCGCTGTGGGCTTGCCGCTGGCCTACTTCGCCCTGATCACGGGGCAGGACAAGAGCCCGGAGATCCTCTCGCGCATCTCCGTGGCCGTCATCGCCGTGGCCATCTTCGCGGCGCTGTTGCTGGCCAGCCTGGCGCTGCTGGCGGCGCGGCGCTACGGCTGGGCCAAGCCGCGCACGCTGGGCCTGCTGGCCGTGCTGCTCATCTTCCTCGATCTGGCCAGCACAGGAGCCTACAACGACCTGGGGGCGGACGATCCCACCGCCACCTTCGAGCATCGGCAGATCGTCAGCTTCCTGCGCAATGACGCTGAGCGTTTCCGTGTGGATGCCCGTACGGGAATTGACCAGCTCTGGCAGCCGGACACGGCGCTGCTGCACGGCCTGGACGACGTGTGGGGCGTGGTCAACCCGCTCGTCCTGGCCGACTACGAACGGTATTGGGAGGGGATGGGCAGTCGCTCGTCGCCGCTGTACGATTTCCTCAACGCCCGCTACGTCATCGGCCGCAAGGACGTGGCGTTGGACTGGGACAAGTTCGAGCTGGCCTTCGAAGGCGATCCACAGCTCAACGTCTACCGCAACCGCCAGGCGCTGCCGCGGGCCTTCCTGGTACATCAAGCGGTGGCCGTGTCCGATCACGAAGCGGCCTGGGCGGCGGTGCACGCCCCCGATTTCGATCCGGCGATGGCGGTGGTGGTGGAGGGGGAGGCTCCGCCGCTGGCCGCGGCCAGCGGGCCGGAGCGGGCGGAGATCGTGGCTTACAGCCCCAACGAGATCGTGGTCGAGGTCGAGGCCAGCGAACCAGGGATTCTGGTGCTGAGCGAGGTCTTCTACCCTGGCTGGCGGGCCTTCGAGGAAGGCGGGGGCGAGCGTCTGGTGCAGCGAGCGAACTACGCTTTCCGCGCTGTGGCCGTGGAGCCGGGGACGACGCGCCTGCGCTTCGTCTACGCGCCGACCAGCTTCCGCCTGGGCGCAGCCGTCAGCGGCGTGGCCGCGCTGGCGCTGTTGGCCGGGCTGATCTGGTTTTGCCGGAGAAAAGGCAGCGGAAGAGCAGAAAGAGCAGAAGGATGACGGAGAAGGGTATCTCACAGGGCTCAAGTCGTTGGGTGCTCCAGCAGGTGATTAGTCTCGCGTTTGCCATGCTGTTGTTGGCTGCCTGTGTGCCGCAGGCTGTGCCCACGGTAGTGATCGTGCCGCCGACGTATATGCGCTAGGTCATTCTTGGGCCTGGGCATCTGTGTTAGAATAGAGCGGTGGGGAAGGTATTCCCTTCCCCACTTGCACGTGATCACCATGCGGGCCAACCTATCAGCCGTTGATGCCTTCCCAGGGGTTGAGGGATACGTGGGCGTTGGATGGGATGAGTCGTACCGGGTCAGCCAGCCGATTGACGTTGATCTACATTTAGTGGCTATGTTCCCCGACTGTTTTGACATCACTCCGAGATGGAGTATAATAGAAGCAACCGAAGCAGTAGGGGGAGTAGGATGACTAAACAGCCGAGCCGTCGTCCACGACGGAATTTCCCGAACGCCAAGCGGGTGATTGTGGAATGTGGCCTGGAGAAATGCGTGCACTGCGGGCAGCCGTTGGCGCCCAGTAGAACCTGGCATGAGAAAGCACGTCCAGACGATGGACGAGCCGTTGTTCGTGGCCGGCAAGAGTAAGAAATGTATCAATTGTGAGTGCCATGAAACTTGGTCAAATTATCTCTGTTGCGGAAGGGGATCTGCTCTTCGATGCCGACCTCGATATGGAGATCCCCTGCGTCGGCGCGGCCGACCTGATGAGCGACGTTCTGGCCTTCGCCGAGCCCGGCTCCGTGCTGCTAACCGGCTTGTGCAATCCTCAGGTCGTGCGCACGGTGGAGATGGCCGACATGGCAGCCATTATCTTCGTGCGTGGCAAGCATCCTCCGCCGCAAACGGTTGCCCTGGCTAAAGAAAAGGGCCTTCCCCTGGCAACCACCTCCCTCACCATGTTCGAGGCCTGCGGTCGCCTGCATCAGGCAGGAGCGAGAGGCTGCGACATATCTTGCCAAATCGGGCCGGTGAGGTAGCGGTGATCGAAAATCGCAGGACATTCCGGCGGTGCGCAAGTGGCTTCAAGCATTTATCGTCGCCGGAGAAGAAGAGTTGAGGCAATCTCGATTAGCTCAGTGAATTCAAGGAGGGAAAATTAATGACGTTGGAGAGACTCGACCTGGCCAGTCCGGCCCTTGACCGTTCGTTCCTCGAAGTCATTGATCCGCTGGAGAAGCTGCGCAGGTGCATCCAGTGCGGCACCTGTTCGACCACCTGTCCTACGTCCTATGCCATGGATTACACGCCACGGCAGGTGTGGCGCATGGTGAACCTGGGCATGCGGGACGAGGTACTGAACAGCCGCACCTTCTGGCTCTGCACCACGTGCAAGTCATGCCAGGTGCAATGCCCGCGGGGCATTGACCTCATGGATGCCATGATCGCCCTGAAGGAGTATTCCTTTGGTAAGGACATCAACGTTCCCGAAGGGATGAGGATGTTCGGGGAGACGGTCGCCACGCAGTACAACATCTCCGGTGACGACAACACCACTCGCAACATCTGGAGCCAGAACCTGGCTCGCATTCCCTTGGGCGTGAAGCCTGGCCGGAAGCAAGCAGAGGTGCTGTACTTCGTAGGCTGCGTCAGCTCCTTCTATCCTCGTGTCTACAGCATCCCGCAGGCTTTCGTGCAGATTCTGGAGCGAGCGGATGTGGAGTTCACGACATTGGGAGAAGACGAGTGGTGCTGCGGATATCCCCTCCATATCGCTGGCATGGGCGGGCGGATGGCGAAGCTGGCTCGACATAACGTCGAGAGGGCGCGAGAAGCAGGGGTGAAGCGCGTCGTCTTCACCTGCCCTTCCTGCTATTATGCCTGGGCCCACCTCTATCCTGAATTCGTGGATGTCTCTGGCCTTCAGTTCCAGCACGCCACTGAGTGCCTGGCGGAGTTGCTCGCCGGTGACCCCTTCCCCCTGGGGCCGGTGGAGGAGACGGTGACTTACCACGACCCTTGCGACCTGGGGCGCAAGAGCGGGGTCTACGACGCGCCGCGCGAGGTGCTGGCCCGCATCCCGGGATTGGACTTCCGGGAGATGTCGCGCATCCGCGAGAACGCCATGTGCTGCGGCGGCGGTGGTGACGTCGAAATCTCTGACCGCACCGTCACCGCCGGTGTTGCCAGGCAGCGGATGGCCCAGGTGCAGGGCACCGGCGCTCGGTACGTCCTCTCGGCCTGCCAGCAGTGCAAGCGGACGCTACAGGAAGGCGCCCGCCAGAACAAGATCCGCGTGGGGGCGATGGACCTCACCGAACTGGTGTGGAAGTCCATGCAGGCCGCCGCCTGAGCGAGGACATGGCCCGGTGGGCCGGCTATGTTGCGCTTTTTCCTGGCTGACCTACACCTCCACACCTGTCTTTCGCCCTGCGCTGAACTGGAGATGCTCCCGGAGTTCATCGTGGAGCGGGCGCAGGAGTTGGGGCTGCAGATCATTGCCGCTACTGACCACAATTCGGCCGAGAACGTCGCCGCGGTGGTCAACGCGGCACGAGGCACTAACATCACGGTGCTTCCAGGCATGGAAGTTCAGACCCGTGAGGAGGTGCACCTCCTCACCCTGTTCGACACCTGGGAGCAGATGGCCTGCTGGCAGGAACAGGTCTATGCCCATCTGCCCCCGCTGAAGAATGACGGGTCGCTCTTCGGGGAGCAATTGCTGCTCGATGCGGATGGGAGACCGGCGGGCTATCTCGACCGCTTGCTCTTGACTTCGACCTTCTTCTCCATAGTGCTTATCACCGTCTACGTTCCGCGTCCGCTAAAGTTCATTGACCCCTGGACGCGAGGAGAGAGAGCCGATGAGCAAAATCCGGTGTAACTTCTGTGGTAGCGACCGCTACGAAGAGCGAAGAATTGATTACCTTTACAGTCACAAAGGGGAGTTCCTGTTGGTTCCGAACACGCCTGTTGAAGTATGCCTTAGCTGCGGAATGGTTTACTATGACGCGGCCGTCCTAAAGGAGATCGAGCGGCGTTTCTTTGCCATTCGCCAGAAAGCGGAGCAGCCGGACCGCTACATTCGGGTGCCAACAGTAGCATACGCTTAGGAGAAGCGGTAACTTCAGATGGTGGATGATCTTGCCCAGGCGGCTCACACCGTTCTACCAGTTCCCTCATCTACCAATTTACCAACTTACCAGTTTACCAATTTACCAGTTTACCCATCTACCTGAAAGGAGGGCAATTCATGGATCAACCGAGGATTGGCGTCTACGTTTGCGATTGTGGCACAAACATCGCCGCCACCGTGAACGTCGCCGAGGTGGTCAAGCTCGCACAGGGGCTGCCGAACGTGACCGTCGCCCGTCAGTACAAGTACGTCTGCTCGGAACCGGGTCAGAATATGATCAAGGATGACATCCGGGAACTGGGCGTCAATCGGGTGGTGGTGGCCTCTTGCACGCCCCGCATGCACGAGATCACCTTTCAGAACGCCGTTGCCGAAGCGGGGTTGAACCCCTACTACTTCCAGATGGCCAACATCCGCGAGCAGTGTTCCTGGATCGTCAAGGACATGGGGCAAGCGACGGCCAAAGCCAAGCGGCTGGTCAGCTCCGCCGTGTGGCGAGTGGCGCTACAGGAGTCACTATTCGCTCGCACGGAGCCGGTGACGCCGGCATTGTTGGTGGTGGGTGGTGGCATTGCCGGTATCCAGGCGGCGTTGACCGCTGCCGACGCTGGCTACAAGGTCTACCTGGTGGAACGAGAGCCTGCCATCGGCGGGCACATGGCCCAACTGGACAAGACCTTCCCCAC
>JACNHM010000122.1 GCA_014383605.1 Chloroflexota bacterium | reverse complement strand
GCCGAGGCGATGGCGTGCTGCATCTCGGAGTAGACGCGGGCCATGTCCTGGACAGGCCAGAGCATGAACATGACGTACGAGACGAAGGCGTGGATGCCGCCGATAGTCATACTGCCTACTTGAACCTGCAGGCCGCCATACCAGGCGATGCTGCCCAGCGCCAACGCGCTGATCAACTGCACCGTCGGCAGAAACAGCGCGGAAAGCCACGCCGCCCGGTAGCCCGCGCGATACATCTCGCCCGAAAGCTCGCCGAACTCGCGCAGGTTCTCCTCCTCGCGACAGAGCGCCTTCACCACGCGCACGCCGCTGATGTTCTCGTTGTAGGCCCCCGTGATCTTGGAGTTGAGCTTGCGCACCAACCGGAACTCCGTGATGACCTTCTTCTTGAACTGGGACGCCACGATCACCAGCACCGGGACGATGGCAAAGACGATCATGGCCAGCCGCCAGTTGATGCGCAGCATGAAGTAGACCGACGCGGCGATGCTCATTACCGCCCAGGTGCTGTCCAGCAGTCCCCACGTCACCAGTTGCGCGATGCGGTCAGGGTCGGAGGTGACGCGCGACATGATCCACCCCACCGGCGTCCGGTCGAAGTAGGAGAATGACAACTCCTGCAGATGCTCGAACATCTTCTTCCGCAGGTCGTAGCGGACGCGCTCCCCCAGGATGCCGGCCAGGTAGATCAAGGCAAATACTGACACGGCCGACACCAGGATCAACGAGCCGTACTGGGTGAGGATCCGCGTGAGCGCCGTCTTATCTCCTGTCATGATGCCCTCGTCCACGATCCGCTTGCCGAGCAAGTTGAAGTAGGCGTCAAATGTCGCCACGGACAGGGTGGCCAGCAGAAATCCGACCAACCACGGCCAATGGGGTCTGGCCTGAGCCAGGATGCGCAGAACGGTCTGGCCGTTGAATTGGGTTGTGAATTCTTCTTCCTCAAACTCGTAGTGTGACATAGGAAACCTCTTCCCAGAGTTCCGAAGTCTCCCAGACTTCGGAACTCTGTTCGGCTAGTTCTTGCTCCAACTCGTCCTCGATGCGGGCCTGCACGTCGTAGATTCGATGGTAGATCCCTTCTTGCGCCATCAACTCGTCGTGCGTCCCGCGCTGCACGATCCGCCCCTGGTCGAGCACCAGGATCAGGTCGGCATTCATCACGCTCTGGATGCGGTGAGCGATGATGAACGTCGTGCGCCCCTCCATCAGGCGCTCCATCGCCTGGCGGATCTCACCCTCTGTCTCCGTATCCACCGACGAGGTGGCATCGTCCAGGATCAGGATGCGCGGGTCCTTCAACAACGTGCGCGCGATGGCGACGCGCTGCTTCTGCCCGCCTGAGAGAGTGATCCCTTTCTCACCCACCAGAGTGTTGTACCCATCTGGGAACGACGTAACGACGTCGTGGATGGCCGCCATCCGGGCCGCCGTGACGATTTCCTCGTCGGAGACGTCCCGCCCGACCCCGTAGGTGATGTTCTCGCGGATGGTGCGGGAGAACAGGAACGGCTCCTGCTCCACGATGCCGATCTGCTGGCGCAGATAGTGGCGCGGGTACTCCTTTAGCTCCACCCCGTCGAGGGTCAGGCTGCCGCCGGTGTAGTCGTAGAATCTGGGCAGCAGGTTGACCAGGCTGGTCTTGCCCGAACCGGTCGAACCGAGCAAGGCCACGGCCTGTCCCGGCTTGCCCCGGAAACTGATACCCTTGAGCACTGCGCCATCCGCGCCGTCGCCTGTGCTGAGCTCAGTCGAAGCGTACTCAAAGCGGACACCCTGGAAGACAACTTCCCCCCGCACGTTGTCGGCTGGCCGGTACGTGCCCTCATCCAGGGGCTCGCGCTCTTCCTTGATAAGTTCGACGACGCGCATGTACGACACCATCCCGGTCGACATCTGCACGATCAGTCGCCCCAGGTTGCGCATCGGCCAGATCAGCCACACGATCATCCGCGCGGCAGCCAGGTAGGTCCCCACTGAGATCGTTCCGTTGATGGCCATCAACGCGCCTGCCAGGAAAGCACCCACCATCTGAAAACCACACAGGATGTCAGAACTCGGCCAGAACAGCGAGTGGAACGTCAACAACCGTCGGCCGCGCTGGTACTGCTCCCAGTTATCCTGCTCGAATTTCTCCTGCTCGTAAGCCTGGCGAGCAAAGGCTTTGACCACCCGCACCCCGGTCAGGTTCTCCTGCAAGGTAGTCGAAAGCTTCGCCTCCTGATCCTGGAAGGCTTCGTAAGCCTTCGTGACCCTCTTGAAGAAGAAAACCGATACGACCACAATCAGCGGCACCACCACCACTGAAAGCAGCGCCAGCCGCGCGTTCATGCTCCACAAGGCCACAAAGTTGATCACGAAGAGCAAGACAATGCGCCCCGCATTGATCGCCTGGTCGGCGAAGAATCGGCGTACGGCGTCCACATCCGAGGTGGCGCGCTGGATCAACTCGCCGGTCTCCATGTGATCGTGGTACGTGAATGACATCCGCTGGATGTGATCGTACAGGTAGTTGCGCAGGCGGCGGGCGATCCCCTCCGCCGCCCGGGCAGTCAACGCGCCGCTGAGGAAGGACAGAGCTCCCTGCCCCAACGCCAGGGCCACGAATCCCAACCCGATAAGCAACAGGGTACGGTCAAACCTTCCCTGCCCCAGCACGTCGTCTATGAGATAGCGCAGCAACAGCGCATTGCCCGTTTGAAGAACAGCCGCCACTCCTACGCCGACCACCGCCCCCAGGTAGGCCAGGCGAAAGCCGGTCAACATGCGCCACAAGCCAACCAGGCGCTTGTCCGAAACAGCGGTTTTGCAATCGAACTTGGTTACAGGTGCTGACATGGTGTGTATCTCCTCTCCTCTAGCTTTCCCGGAAAGTGCTCGTAGCCCCGTCCCCGGGGCGACTCTTGCAGGGTGACTTCGCTGGCGACGCCCCCGGGGACGGGGGCTGGGAGCATTTTCAAGGACTTTCCGGGAGATCTCCCATTTGAGACTCTTGCAGACAAAAAAACAAGGCCGTGAACAGTACCCACGGCCTTACGGAGAAACGTCGGGAT
>JACNHM010000306.1 GCA_014383605.1 Chloroflexota bacterium | reverse complement strand
CCGCCGCTCCACGGCGGTGTGGATGTCCTCATCGGAAGGTCTGATCTGGAACTCGCCGGCGGCGAACTCCCGCGCCACCGCCTGCAGCCCCTGGATGAGCTGATCCCGTTCATCAGTGGTGAGCAGCCCGGCGCGTTGCAGCGCCCTGGCATAGGCCATGCTGCCCTCAATATCGGCCGCCCACAGCCGCCAGTCAAAGCCGATGGACGCGTTGAACCGCTCCATGAGGTCATCTGGGGTTCCCTCGAATCGTCCGCCCCACAGTTTCATCGTTCCCCCTCGTCATTCCAGGCCCCGAAGCGCCGTGCCAGCTCGACGTATTGCCATCTCTTGCTCAGAGCCTCCGAAGGCAAATCGAGAAGCTCCAGCAGCAGATCAGGGGCTTCGTTCCGCCTCCTCTCGGTTCCCTACCGGTCTCCGAACGGCAGCCAGCAGTGTGGACGGCGGTCAGAGACCACCCTGAACAGAAGCGTGCGCCTCCACTGGTTCCCTACCGGTCTGACAATGTTGGCCACGCAAGTCCAAACGCCGAACTCAGAACTCCGAACCGCGAACGCTCAATCGCGCTTGAACTTGCTGTAGTTCGGCGCCCGGTAGCCGGAGACGCCGAAGCCCTCGATGTCCAGCAGGGCCTTGACCTTCATCGGCAGGCCGAAGAGGTTGATGAATCCCTCGGCATCGGCCTGGTCGTAGACGTCGTCTTCGCCAAAGGTAGCGTAGTCCTCTCGATAGAGGCTGTGGGGCGACTGGCGACCGACGACCGTGCAACTGCCCTTGTACAGCTTGACCCGCACGGAGCCGGTGACGGGCTCCTGCGTCTTCTGCACGAAGGCAGCCAGCGCCTCCCGCAGCGGCGTGAACCACAGGCCGTAGTAGACCAGCTCCGCGTAGCGCGGGGCGACGACGTCCTTGTAATGCAACGTCTCCCGGTCCAGGCAGATGGTCTCCAGGGCGCGGTGAGCGGTGTAGAGGATGGTGCCGCCAGGGGTCTCGTAGACGCCGCGCGACTTCACGCCCACCAGCCGGTTTTCCACCATGTCCAGCCGCCCCACGCCGTGCGCGCCGCCCAGCTCGTTCAAGCGGGTCATCAACTCCACCGCGCCGTAGGCCACGCCGTCAATGCGCTTGGGCACGCCCTCTTTGAAGTCAATCTCCAGGGTGAGCGGCTCGTCGGGCGCGGCCTCGGGCGCCACGGTCAGCGTGAACATCTCCTCCTCCGGCTCCTGCCAGGGGTCTTCCAGGATCCCGCCCTCGTGGCTCATGTGCCAAATGTTGCGGTCGCGGCTGTAGATGGAGCGTGAGGTGGCTGACACCGGTATGTTGTGCGCCGCGGCGTAGGCCAGCGCGTCCTCACGCGAGCGGATGTCCCATTCCCGCCAGGGAGCGATGACCTTCAGCCGCGGATTGAGCGCCTTGTAGGTCAGCTCGAAGCGCACCTGATCGTTGCCCTTGCCGGTGCAGCCGTGGGCCACGGCGTCGGCCCCCTCCAGTTCGGCGATCTCCACCTGCCGCTTGGCCGTGATGGGCCGGGCAAAGGAGGTGCCCAGCAGGTACTGCCGCTCGTAGATGGCCCCGGCCATCATGGTGGGGAAAGCATACTCCATCAGAAACTCCTCCCGCAGGTCCTCGATGTAGGCTTTGCTGGCTCCCGTGGACAGCGCCTTCTCCTCCAGCCCTTCCAATTCCTCTTCCTGGCCCAGGTCGGCGGTGAAGGTGATCACCTCGCAGCCGTACTTCTCCTTCAACCAGGCCACAATGACCGATGTGTCCAGTCCGCCCGAATAGGCCAGAACAACCTTCTTTACGTTCATTCCATTTCCTCCCGCTTTCCGCGTAATGCGTAAACAAGGGTTACGTTTTACGCTTCACGTTTTACGTTTCACGGATCACTTCCCCCATCACCTCTATCGCCTGGTAAAACTCCTCGACGTGGATATGCTCGTTCGGCGTGTGATCGAGGGCAGAATTGCCCGGCCCGTAGGCCACGATGGGGCAGCCCCACACGGGGCCAACCGTGTTCATGTCCGAGGTGCCCAGCTTCACCTTGAAGGTGGGACGCCCGTCCCGGGCGCGGATGGCCCGCAGGAAGGCCCGCACCAGGGGGTTGTTCTTGTCGCCCTTGTAGGGCACGTCCTCGCCGCTGAAGCCGACGGCAGCGCCGTTAGCCCACGCCCGCATGTTCTGCTTCAACAAAGGCACATCCAGGCCGAAGGGGATGCGCAGGGTCATGCTCATGGAGACTTCCTCCTCGAAGCCGCCGTTGTAGGTGGTGATCTTGTGCAGCGAAGGATCGAGGGTGTGGAAGCGAAACCGTTCGCCTTGGTTGAACCGACCGGCATAATCGCCCAGTTTGTTCCAGAACCCCACCGCTCTTTCGGAAGCCGATGGCCCCTGAGTTGTGCTGTGCCGCGTGGGAGCGTGCAGCCGATAGGTCACCAGCAGGCGGCCCTTGTAGCCCAGCGTCACGTGCTGCCACCCGCTGGGCTCGCCGATGACGACCATCTGAGGAGAGAAACCCCCCAGCAAATAGCGAGCGCCCTTGGAAGTCGACTCCTCTTCGACAGCGCCCACCACGACGATGCGCTTGTCCGGCAGGGGGCCGACCCGCGCCGCGGCCAGGATGAAGGTCGCCAGCGGGCCCTTGGCATCCACCGCGCCCCGCCCATAGAGCCGGCCATCTTCCAGGTGGATGGGGATGAACCCCTCGACGGTGTCCATGTGTCCCAGCAGCACGATCTCTTTTTCGCCGTCGCCCAGCACGCCGATGGCGTTACCCACGGGGTCCTGGTAGGCTTGGAAGCCCAGAGCCCGCATCTGCGTCACCAGATAGGCCGAGATGTCGCCCTCGTTTCCTGAGGGGCTGTAAATCTCCAGCATCTCCTGCAACAGTGTCAGATCATCCATCTCACTTCCTCAATATGATAGATCAATTGCCGCTCGCCTATCGCCAATCGCTTATGGCGATAGGCGACAAGTGACGAGCGATCAGCCAGACGAGAGCACGTCCTCGACCGCCCTGGCGACGGCCTCCAACTCCTCCCGGCTGATGACCAGCGG
>JACNHM010000252.1 GCA_014383605.1 Chloroflexota bacterium | reverse complement strand
GCTGCACTTCTGCCGCTTCGGCGAAGCAGGCCTCATCACCGAGGAGGGGGTGACCGAGAGCAATGGCGATTTGCCAGTCAACGTCTCCGGCGGCAGCCTGGGGTGCGGCCATTTGCTGGACGCTTCGGGGCTGGCACGGGTGCTGGAAGTAGTGTTGCAACTACGTGGCGAGGCCGGCCCGCGGCAACTTCCTGATGTGGAGACGGGCCTGGCCTTTGGCTGGCGCAGCGTGCCAACCACCAGCGGTGCTGCGGTGATCTTGAGCAATTAAGCAAGGGTTGGGAAGTGCGGAGAATCAATGGGGGATTTCTATGCGTCTTGATACTATCACAAAAGACCTGTTAGATAAAGCCCACGACGTGCTCGGCGAAGACCTGGTTTCCGTCGTCCTCTTCGGTAGTCGTGCTCGCGGCACTGCCACTTCTGATTCCGACTTTGATCTTCTCATCGTTGCTCGGTCTCTGCCTGACGAGAAAGGGAAGCGAGAACTGGCGTTGGACATTGCCGAGGTCGGTTTTGACCATGGCCTACCTGTCCAGATCATTCTGGTCACGTCGGAAGAGGCGGAGCAGGCAGCCGCGACCGGTGCACCGCTGATGTTCGAGATTCACGACGCTCATCGGCTGATGTATGATAGAGGTGGCTTCTTTGGTCGCCTTGCTGCCCGCTTCGCTGAGCAACTGAGAACCTGGCGGGCGCGTAAGATCAAAGATCGTGTATGGGAGGTACCCGGCCTTGCAACAGTTAGACCATAGCCAAGTCGCCAGGGCTTTCTTCAAAGAGGCCCGCACAGACCTGCGTTCGGCACGGCTGCTGAGAGACGGCGGCGAGTATAGTCGCACTGTGGCTGCCTGCCAGCAGGCTGTAGAGAAAGCAGCCAAAGCCATTCTGGCCCTCGAAGGCATCATCGTGATGGAACACCAGGTCGCTGATCGGTTGGTGGTTGCCTTTCCACAAATGAAAGATGTCCGCGAGATCGGACGCAGAGTCAAGGCACTGGAATGGGAGGGCACAAAGACGCGCTACCCGCTCTTTGGGCGTGTGGATTTGCCGATCTGGACACCTTCAGAAAGGTACAGCGAAGGTGATGCCAGTGAAGCTATCGCCGACGCTGAATTCGTCACCGAGGCTATTGTGACATTTGTGAAGCAGACATATCAACTCGAACTTTAGGAGGTAACTATGAGTATGCGAAAAGTTGCTGTCGTCGGGGCCGGCATGACCAAGTTTGTCCGCCGGGCTCAGGAGACGGGCAAGGAACTGTCTTTCGAGGCCACGAAGATGGCCCTCGATTACTGCGACATGACCCTGGACGATATTGACTGCGTCGTCCACGGCACGGCCCCCGATGCCTTCGACGGGGTGCACATGAAGGGGGAGTATCTCAGCGACGGGTCGGGGGGCTGGCGCAAGCCATACATGCGCTGCTACGTGGGCGGCGGTACCGGCGTCTTTGCCCCCATCCACGGCTGGTACCACGTGGCTTCGGGGCTCTTCGACACCTGCCTGGTGGTCTGCGAGGAGAAGATGTCCTCTTGCCAGCCGCACCCCCAGGGGGCTTTCCTCACCATTTTCGACCACACCACCGAACGGCCGCTGAAGCCCAACCTGCTGTGGATCTTCGCCATGGAGATGAACCGCTACATGCATACCTATGGCCTGAACAAGCGGGACATCGCTTTGGTGTCGGTGAAGAACAAGCGCAACGCCGCCGACCATCCTTGCAGCCTGCTGGGCGATCCCGATATCACCGTGGAAGACGTGTTGAACTCGGAAGTGCTGGCCTGGCCGGTGCAGCGGCTGGACGTGAGTCCGGTGAGCGATGGCGCGGTGGCCCTCGTTCTGGCTGCCGAGCACGTCGCCCAGCGGTTCACCGACAAGCCAGTGTGGATCAAGGGAGTGGGTTGGAATCTGGATACTGCCTACTGGACTAACCGCGATCTGTGCTATCCCCGCTACGTGGAGAACGCGGCGCGCATGGCCTACGAGATGGCCGGCATCCGCGAGCCGCGCAAGGAGATCCACATCGCGGAGCCCTACGATCCCTTCGACTATAAGGAACTGCACCACCTGGAGGGGCTGATGCTCTTCGACAGGGGCAAAGCGGCAGAGGCTACCGCCCTGGGCATCACCCAGCGGGACGGCGACCTGCCGGTCTGCCCCAGCGGCGGGCTGCTGGGCGTGGGCAATCCCATCGCCGCCGCTGGGCTGATGAAGGTGGCCGAGATCTTCTGGCAACTGAGGGGCGAGGCTGGCAAGCGACAGGTGCCGGGCAATCCCAAGACGGGCCTGGCCCAGGCCTGGGGCGATTTGATGCAGGTGGGCACCGTGATTGTGATGGGCGTATAAAGGAGGCGATATAATGACAGTCCAGATAAAAGAATTCCCCGGCGTGGGCCTGAGGGAATCAGACTTCAGAGAAAAGAAGGTCATTTTCAACGAGTGGAGCCCCAACGCCCAGTACGCCTGGGACGCGGGCGTAGCTATCGGCCGCTACCTGGCCGAGTTGAAAGAAGGGCGTCTCATCGGTGTGCGTTGTCGTCAATGCCGCCGCACGGTGATCCCGCCGCGCAACTTCTGCGAGTGGTGCTTCCGCCCGATGGACGACTGGATCGCTCTGCCCGACACCGGCACGGTCAACACCTTCTCTCTGTGCTACGTGACCTGGGACATGAAGCGGGTAGAGCAGCCTGAGATTTCGGCCGTGATTGACATTGACGGCACAGAGCCGCTGGTGGGCATCATGCACCTGCTGGGCGAGGTCGAGCCCGACGATGTCAAGATCGGCATGAGGGTCAAAGCCGTCTGGAGGCCGCCCGAGGAGCGCGAGGGTTCGATCCTCGACATCAAGTACTTCAGGCCAATATCCAATGACTAATATCCAATACCCAATATCCGATTAGATATTGGGTATTGAGGAGGGCAATATGTCTATTCTGGAAAAAGTTGATAAACTGCACCACGCCATCGCCTGGCGCGGCGACATCCCCATCACCAGTCGCTATACCGCTGGCATCGCTGGCGAGAGGTTCTTCCGCGAGATCAAGGATCACGCTCGCTTTCTGGGCACCC
>JACNHM010000042.1 GCA_014383605.1 Chloroflexota bacterium | reverse complement strand
TTCGCCCCAGAACCTCAAACTGCAAACTCCCCATCGCTTTGAGGTTGGAAGTTTGGGATTCTGGGCCGAAGGCCCGGTCACGGCATACTCCCCAGTTGCTCGATGACGCTGGACAACAAGGGGATGACCGTCAAAAGAATCACCGGCGGGAACAGGGAGATGAGCATGGGAAAGGTCAAGCGCACCGGGGCCTCCTCCACCGCATACTCCGCCTCCAGGAGCATCTCCTTCTCCATCTCCCGTGAGGCCCGCCGCAGCGCTTCGGGAAGGGGCAGTCCGCCCCTGGTGGCCGCCTCGACGTGCCGGATCAGGCGCTCCAGTTCCGGGGACCGGAACTCCCGCCCCAGCCGGGCCAGCACCGCCTCCGCCCCCTCGGTCAGCAGCCGGGTGCTGACGTGCAGCCGCAGCCGGTCGGCGAACAGTCCCTTGGCCATTTGCCGGCTGGCCGTTTCCAGGGCCAGAGAGATGGTGGGCCGGATGGAGAGCGCCAGTCGCAGGCCGGAAAGGAAATCCCGGATCTCCATCTTGACCTGCCACAGTTTCCTCTCCCGCTCCAGTGAGCGAACGAACCACACCAATCCGCCGCTGGCCACGGCAGCAACCAGACCGTAGGACATCACCGAGGTCGGGAGGGCGACGGCCCAGAAGGCCACGAAGCTGCAGGCCGTGGCCAGGAGCAGCCAGTTCACGCCGCCCAGGAGCACCCGGTCCAGGTCCATCTCCTGCTCCTCTTTGGGCCGCAGCCGGCGATAGAAGCGCAGCGCCCGCTGGTGGCTGGAGAAAGAGAGCAGCAGATCGGCCACCCTGCTGAGGCCGAAGATGACGCCGCCGCCCACGGTCAGGCTCACACCCAAAGCAAAGAACCAGGAAAGCCATTGCAAGTTCACAGCGCAAACCTCAAAGCTCAAACTCAAGCGCAATCTCCGAAGCTCAAAGGTTCTGGACTTTGAGCTTCGGATTTTGAGCTTTCAGACGATTCTCTCCCGCAGCTTCTGCATCTCCCGCTCCATGTAGAAGGCGCCCAGCAGCGGCCAGACGCCCACCACCACGAACAGGAGTTGCCGCAGCGGGCTGCGGGCGTAGAAGTCCCGCAGCAAGGGCACAAAGGGCACGACGGCCATGGCCATACCGTTGGCCGCCTGGAAGAAGCGCGTCGAGGCCGAGGTGAGGGCCAGCGCGACCCGGCTGCGACGCCGCAGGTCCCGCCGGGCGTTCATCCGCTCCCGAAGCTCCTCCAGGGCTTCTCTCGCCTCCTCCATCCCCACCCGCTCGGCCCAGTCCAGGATGTCCACCAGCTGGCGCAGGGCCGGATCGCCGGCTTGCTCCCGCAGTTCGGCCCAGATGCGCTCCGTGGGCACGCCGATGCGGTACGACCGCACCGCCCACCCGATCAGCGAGTGCAGCGGCTCCCCGATGCCCGGCATGGCCTCGGCCAGGGCCGCAAAGGGCTGGGGCCGGATGACCCAAATGCTGCACAGCTTCTCCACCAGCTCTTCCAGTTCGACCAACTGGCGAGAAGAGACCCGGGCCACGAGCAGGTATGCGCTGACCGCCGCCCCGGCGAGGATGAAGTAGGCGGCCATGATCGGCGCTTCCCGACACCTGGTCGCCAGGAACGCTCCCGCCAGGATCGGCAGCAGGGCCTTCCAGGAAAGCCTGCGCCAATCAAAGACGGGGCGGAAGCGGCGCAGCGGGACCACGAGCGCCCGCCGGGCCATCTCCCGAAAGGAGCCGTGCACGTAGGCCGCCCGCATAACGCCCTGCGCCAGCCCGGAGAGCAGGAGAACCATCGTCCCTCCCGCCGCCAGGCTCACGCCCAAGGCGAAGATCCAAGAAAGCCATTGCAAGTTCAAAGCTCAAACCTCAAAGCTCAAACTCAAACTCAATCTCCGAAGCTCAAAGGTTTTGGACTTTGAGCTTTGGATTTTGAGCTTTCATTCGGAGTTTCCAGTTCGTAGTGTCCCACGTCGCCGGAGATGGTGAACCCCTTGATCCGCACCAGTTCCGTCAGGGTGCGGCGGCCCTGGGCGTCCATGTCCAGATGCAGCACCAGGCCCACCCCGCGGGCAATGCGCTCCTGCACCGCCAGCAGGGGCAGGTCCCGCTGCATGGCCAGCGTCTCCAGCCGGTGCAAGGCATCGAGGGCGGAGTTGCCGTGGATCGTCGCATGGGCCACCACGCCCAGGTTGATGGCCTGCAGGTACTCGCGCGCCTCCAACCCCACCACCTCGCCGACGATGAGCACATCGGGCCTCATGCGGGTGTAGAGGGCATTCACCACCCGGGCCATGGTCACCTTCCCCCGTTCCTCCATGTCCTCGGTGACCACGCAGCGCACCAGATGGGGGATGGCCAACTCCAACTCCTTGTAGGTCTCGGCCACGCACACCTGAGCCGTTTCCGACAGATGGGCGCTGAAGGCGTTCAAGAGGGTCGTCTTGCCCGACCCCGGCCGGCCGGAGATGAGCACGCTCATGCGCATCTCTTCCGCCACCTGCGCCAGGAAGACCGCCGTCGCCTCGTCGAAAAGGGGCGCCGCCCGCTCCCCCGTCTCCGGGGTGATCACCGGCCCCGCCGCCAGGTCCTGCAGCGTCAGCCGGCGGACGCCAAAACGGCGGATGTTGATGGCCGTGCCCTCGGTGGAGAGGGGCGGGATGACGCAGGCGAAACGGGCCCCTCCGGGGATGTCCACCACCACCATAGGGTTGGCGGCGGAGAGCTCCTTGCCCCCGAAGTCGGCCACCTTGTGGGCCAGGGCCCGGAAGTAGCTGTCAGGGGCCAGGGGGCCCATGCCATGGAACGTGCCGTGGCGGTAGACCTGCACGAAGCCGTTGCGCACCACCACCTCCTCCACGCCGTCGGAGCCCAGATAGGGCTCCAATACCCCCAGGCCCAGCATCCAGGCCGTGGCCTGCCGGGCCACTTCCTGGGGATCGCCATCACCCAGGCCCAGCTCCAGAACCGCTTTCAGGACGGCGTAGGAAAACTGCTGCCGCTCCCACTCGCCGGCATTCCAGCTGGGGATGGTCACCCCCCAGGACAGCAGAAGCTCCTGGAGCTGGGGAACGATGTGGTC
>JACNHM010000361.1 GCA_014383605.1 Chloroflexota bacterium | reverse complement strand
TGCACCAGCGTCTGCCCGCAGGGCTGCATCGTGATCGACTCTGATGATATTCGCGGGCTGCCCGAATACGTGGGCGAGGGATGCAGCGGCTGCCAGAAGTGCGTCGCCATCTGCCCTGGCCTGGCCATCACGCTGGTGGACTACCGCCAGGATCGGGACTATCCCACCGTCACCATCCCCTACGAGTTCCTGGGCCACACCATCCGCGAGGGAGATGTGGTCACCGTGCTGGATACCGAGGGCGGCATCCTGGGCAACGTGGAGGTGGTCAAAGTGCGGGCACCCAAGATGGCCGACCGCGCCTACCTGGTGCAGGTCACAGCGCCCAGGGAGATCGCCAAACGCATCGCTGGCATTCGGGTACAGGAAGAGGCCGTGGGCCAGCCGTTGAGCCACACCGTGGGCCGCGTCCAGGACGACGCCATGATCTGCCGCTGCGAGCGGGTCACGGCTGGCGATATCCGGGCGCTGATCCGGGCAGGCATCCGGGACATGAACGACATCAAAGCGCTCACGCGGGCGGGGATGGGGGCCTGCGGCGCCAAGACCTGCACGCCGATCATCAAGCGGCTCTTCCGCGAGGAGGGCGTGCCGGAGGGTCAGTTCGTGGAGAGCACGCAGCGCCCGCTGTTCGTCGAGGTGCCGCTGGGCGTGTTTGCGGGCATCTCCGTCGGTGAGCGGCCCGAGGAGGCGGTCATCATACATGCCACCGACATCCATGAGGGTGGGGTGTGAAGGATTGCGGATTGCGGATTGCAGATTGCGGATTGCGGAATGGGGATGGGGATGGGGATGGGAAGCTGGAGCAGGTTTCACGCATCACGTTTTACGTTTTACGCAAGTAGTGTCGTGTCTGGCGCAAGGGGGCGTGTATGACCACCAAAGTCTATGACCTCATCATCGTGGGCGCGGGGAGCGTCGGCTGTCCGGCGGCTTTCTTCCTGGCCCAGGCGGGGATCAGGCCGTTGGTCATTGATCAGTTCGCCAGCCCAGGACAGGGGGCCAACAAGGCGGCCATCGGCGGCATCCGCGCCACCCACTCGCACGTTTCCAAGATCCGCATGGGCCTCCAGAGCCTGGAGATCTTCTCCACCTGGGAAGAGGTATACGGCGACAACCTGGAGTGGCATCGGGGCGGGTACTCGTTCGTGGCCTACCGGGAGCGGGAAGAGCAGGTTCTCAGAAGTCTGCTCCAGGTGCAACAGTCGTATGGCCTGAACATCCGCTGGCTGGACCGGGACGAGCTGCTGGAGGTCATCCCGGCGCTGAACCCCCGCGGCCTGATCGGTGGCACCACCTCGCCGGAGGATGGCAGCGCCTCACCGCTGCGCTCGGCGCATGCCTTCTACGCCCGCGCCGTGGAGCGGGGGGCGGAGTTTCACTTCAACGAGCGGGTGACGGGCATCATCACCCGCGGCGGCCGGGTGGTCGGCGTGCGCACGGACCGGGGCGGCTACGCCACCCACACGGTCATCAACGCTGCCGGGCCGTGGGCCAGAGCGGTGGCGCAGATGGCGCATCTGGACGTGCCCGTCGCTCCCGACAGCCACGAGGCGGGCATCACCGAGCCGGTGGCGCGCTTCCTGGAGCCGATGGTGGTGGACATCCGGCCCACGCAAGGCTCCCGGAACTACTACTTCTACCAGCACAAGCCCGGCCCGGTCGTCTTCTGCATCACGCCCGAGCCGCCCATCGTGGGCACCGACCGGCGGGAGACCTCGGTCTTTCTGCCCATGATCGCCCGCCGCATGGTGGAACTGATGCCGCGGCTGGCCAACGTCCGCGTGCGCCGCACGTGGCGGGGGTTGTACCCCATGACGCCGGACGGTTTCCCCATCGTGGGACGAGTGGAGGAATTGGCAGGGTACATCAACGCCGTGGGCATGTGCGGCCAGGGTTTCATGCTCGGCCCTGGGCTGGCCACCTACCTGGTCAAGATCGTGCAGGACAGCCTGACGCCGGAGGACGAGGAGGTGCTGGCCGGGCTGACGCCGCACCGCGACTTCGGCGGGGAGGAGAAGCTGAAGTAAGGCGTAAAACGTGAAACGTGATGCGTGAGAGAGATCACGCATCACGGTTTGCGTTTCAGGCACCACTTCCTCGCCCGCGACTTTTCCCGTCGCGCTGCGTAGAGTGAGTTGAAAGCATCTGATGAAGGAGGAAGGATCATGCAAAACCGTCGAGCTGTGTGGATCATCGTGGTGATTGTCGTGCTGTTGCTGATGTGCTGCTGCGCCGTGACCGTCGCCGGCGTGGGGGTGGGGCTCGGCCTCTTTCCATGGCGTTGGCAGACCGGGTTCGACTTCGATTTCTCTGATCTCACCAGCCCCGGGGTGGAGGCGACAGCGACCATGCGGGAACAGTTTACTGTCGAAGGAACGCCCCTGCTGGACGTGGACTGCCCCGTGTGTGATGTGGAGATCAGCGCACGACCGGGAGCGGCGGTGGAGATCAAGGCCACCGCACACGCCTGGGCGGGCGATCAGGCCGCCGCGGAACGGTCGCTGGAGCGCATAGACGTCTCGCTCACCCGGCAGGGCGAGCGCATTCTCATCGAAGTGGACATGCCCCAGTTGCAGGAATGGACGGGGGATTGGCAGGAGAGGCGTGCCCGCGTGGACCTGGAGATCACTGTACCTGTGCGGGCCGATCTCAGGCTGCAACTGGACGTCGGCGACATGGAGATCAGCGGGATCGAGGGCCGGGTGGACATCCAGGCGGACGTGGGACAGGTGGTGCTGAAGGACGTGGTGGCTCGCCAGAGCCTGAAGGTGCGCACCGACGTGGCGCGCATCCGCTTCGAGGGGCCGATCAGCGAGGGGGTGCTTTACGATATGCGGAGCGCTGTGGGGGACATTGCCCTGACGCTGCCCGCCGGCAGCAGTTTCGAGATGGATGCGGAAAGCAATGTGGGGGCTGTGACGTGTGATTTTGACGTGCGGGGGACACAGGAACGGAAGCAGGTCGTCGGCGGGCGCATCCAGGGCACCGTGGGGCAAAGCCCCACGGCGGAAGTGAGGCTGCAGTCCGAGGTCGGCAGCATCCGGATCAACGAAGACTGACTCTCAGCAGGCTCTTCGCTCCGTTG
>JACNHM010000205.1 GCA_014383605.1 Chloroflexota bacterium | reverse complement strand
CAGCACCTCCACCGGCAGGCAGCCCTCGAAGAAGCGCTCGTCCTCCTTCTCGAAGCCGCGCAGCGGGATACGCTCCGCCGCCACCAGCGCTTCCACGAAACGGTCGTACTCCTCCTCCGTCAGCGGGCAGTTGATGTAGTCGGCATCACCCCGCCCGTAACGAGAAGCCCGAAACGCGACGGACATATCTATTGAATCGGCGGCCACGATGGGAGCCAGCGCGTCGTAGAAGTACAGGTGCTCCTGGCCCGTCAGCGCGGCGATACCCTCCGCCAGCGCGTCGGAGGTGAGGGGACCGGTGGCGACGACGGCCAGGCTATCGGGAATCGCCGTCACCTCCTCGCGCACCACGCGAATGTGCGGATGGGCCTCGACGCGGCGAGTGACCTCGGCGGCGAACAGCTCCCGGTCCACCGCCAGCGCACCGCCGGCTGGCACGCGCGTACCATCGGCGCAGGCCAGCACCAGCGAGTTCAGATGCCGTAATTCAGCCTTCAAGAGACCAGCAGCCCGGTCGGGCAGGTCGGAGCCCAGGCTGTTGGAGCAGACCAGTTCGGCCAGGTAGTCGCTGACGTGGGCCGGGGTCATCTTGCGCGGGCGCATCTCGTACAGGATCACCTCCACGCCCCGTTCAGCGGCCTGCCAGGCAGCCTCGCTCCCGGCCAGCCCCCCGCCGACCACGGTGATGACAGCAGACATTGCAGCCTCCATAACGGGCACTATTGTACCACAAATGCGGGGAATATTCCACCGTTCATCAGTTTGGTATTTCACGCAGCCTGTTGTATAATTCCTGTGTACAGTGCCCAAACCGTCTGTCCAAGGCGAGATTCTTCGCCTCCGCTGCGCTCCGGCTCAGAATGACAGGCTATGACCTGGGATACTTTAAATTCTGGAACACCCTCACTCAAAACGTGTGACGTTCAAGTTCCTGTGCCCGAGGATTCCTTCTTTTGTCAGCGTCACCGACTTGGCGCGGCGCGTTTGGCTGATGTACCCCTGCTCCTCCAGCGCGTCCAGCACCTCGAAGAGGTACCCTTTCCAGGCGCGGTGAACGATGAGGTCAGGCGCAAGTTTTTCCTCCCACGAGCAGAGGTAGATCAGCAGCAGAGTCAAGTCTTCGATCAGCGCATCGCGGGACGATTCCTCCTCGGGCTCCGGCTCGGGTTCCTCGGGCGGCTCAATGGGATTGGTCGGTTCGATGTCTTCGCTCTCTAGCCACCAGGAGATGCGCTGGTAGATGCAGTGGTCCTTGAAGGCAAACCAACGCTCGCGCTCGGCCGGGTATTCGGCCAGGACGTCCTTAAAGTAGCGGAACGCGCCTCGGCCCTCAATCGCCTGCCATAGCCGGTCTCGCAGGTGGTCATTGCGCACCGTGGAGATGAAACGCTCCATATCGCGGTAGTCCTCGTGGCTGTCGGCCTGCGGGATACTGATGTAGCGGGTACCGTACCCCTCCTCGACCTGCCGAGCCACCTCAATCATCTCTTGCATCCAGTCGGGCAACGCTCTGTCCGGTGGCTCTTCCAGGTAGCGGGAGGCCTCGTCGGTGACTGCTACGACATCGCCAGTTTCCAGGTCCAGATAAGACTGCATCTCCCACGAGCCGGTTTGGAACGCGGCGTCAAGTTCCATCCAGTTAATCTCGAGTCTGTGCTTCATTCGTTTCTCCTTTCAGGTGTTTGCGCACCAATTCGATCACCGCAGCCCCATACTGCTCCAGTTTGCGCGGGCCAACGCCCTTTAACTCGGATAGGGCCTCCAACGTGACGGGGCGGTGCGCGGCGATGGCTCGCAGGTGACTGTCGTGAAAGACGACGTAGGGTGGCGTCTCTCGCGCCTGGGCCTGCTCCAACCGCCACGCACGCAAGGCCTGAAACAGCGCCTCGTCTACATCCTCCTCTGTCTCACCCTCCGCCGGGGGTTTACGTGGCGGCGGTGGCTTTTGCGCCGGAGCGATCAGCCTGTCGAGCGCGGCGGGGTCTTGTATCGCGGCCTTGCCTGCGGGCGTCAGGTCGAGCACGTTGCCGCCGTGGTCGAGACGTCGCGCTTGCAGGAAGCCGCCGCTCTCCAGCCGATCCAGCAATCGTTCAACAGTTGTCTGCGAACGGAAGGCCAATTCTCCAAAACTGGCGTGATCGCGGGCCTTCTCGTGGAGAGCCCGCTTGCCGTGGTGCGCATTGTCGTCACCGCGCAGGATGCGCACCAGGGTGAATCGTCCCCAACTCCACGGCGCGGCAGCCACACAGCGCAGGATGGTCAGGAGTTGCTCCTGCTCGTCGGGCAGACCGGCGTCCGGCGGCGGCTGGATTTCCACGCAATTGTCGCAGGCGTCGCAGCGCTCGATGGTGCGGCCGCCCAGGTAGGCGTTGATGTAACCGTGGCGGCAGCGGCCGGTCTGGGCGTAGGCGGCGATCTCGTCCACGCGCTGGGCATGGACAGTCTCGTACCGCTCCAACAGCGTGGCGACCCGCTCGGCGGCGTCCGGTGGCGGTGGCACGAGTTCCAGCAGCAAATCGCGCCCCGCCGGGCGATAGTTCAGATAGCCGGCGTCGGCCCATTCTAGCAACCGGCGCTCAATCTCGTCGAGCGACAGGTCGGCCTGCTGCGCCACGTTCGCCAGGTCCAACGTCAGCCATTGGCCGGAGCGCAGACGGGCGGCCTGGCAAAATGCCTCTAGTTCGTCGGGCAAGATGCCATTTTGCCTTACGTGGGGCAAGATGCCATTTTGCCCAACCGCCGTCAGGCAGACGGTGGCGGCGCGGGGCAGGTCGGGGCCGCGTCGCAAAAGGCCCGCCTCTTCCAGCAGGCTCAGGGTCACGCGCACGCGCGTGTCGTCGGCCTGCAAGTCGCGCTCCAGGTCGGCCAGCGCAACCCGGCCAGAGGCGCTCTCTCCCAGGCGGCGTTTGACGGCGGCGTAGACGGCCCGCAGGAACTCGACCGGCAACGCGTTCTGGCGGGCGCGGCGGGTCAGCGTGCCCCGGTCGGAGGGAGCGTACATCAGCAGGCAGCGGGCGGGCAACCCGTCACGCCCGGCCCGGCCGGCCTCCTGGTAGTAGGCCTCCAGCGAGTTGGAGGGGACAAAGTGCACGATGAAGCG
>JACNHM010000043.1 GCA_014383605.1 Chloroflexota bacterium | reverse complement strand
GAGATTTCGCCGCAGGATCTGCGGGTCGTCGGCGTGATGCACAGGAAGTCTGATGACGAACGGGTGGATTTCTTCGTTGCGGCGACGTCGTGGTCGGGCGAGATCGCCAACAGGGAGCCTGGGCGGTGCGATCAGTTGGCCTGGTGTGATCTGGACGAGCTTCCGGCGAACGTGATTCCTTACGTTCGCCGGGCGCTCGATAACTATCGGCGGGGAGTCTGGTTCGACAGCTTCGGGTGGGAATAGCTGCCGACGTCTCCCATGGACGCAGCAAACTTTGCCAAGGAGAAAGCGAGAAGAATGGCTACATTTGAACTACAAGCTGAACCCCGCACCGTCGTGGGGCGGGGGCTCAGGGAACTACGAGATGAAGGCTACGTGCCTGTGGTGCTCTATGGGCGTGGGTTTCCATCCCAATCACTGCAGGTTGAGGAACGGGCCCTGAAGCGATTGCTGGCGCACGGCGGTGCGCACAGCCTCGTTTCCCTCGCCATCGCCGGCACTGAGGAAGCGCACACGGTGCTGATACGCGAGATCCAGCGCTATCCCACGCGGCCGCAGGTGCGGCACGTGGACTTCTACCGCGTGGTGATGACGGAGAAGATGCAGACCGCCGTGCAGTTGGTGCTCGTTGGCGAATCGCCTGCCGTTACCGGCGGGTTGGCTGCGCTGGTGCAAAATCTGGACAGTGTGCAGGTGGAGTGCCTGCCCGGAGATATGCCTTCTGCCCTGGAGATAGACATCAGCGTGCTGGAGCGCGCCGATCAGAACATCCTGGTCAGTGACCTCGTGCCGCCCCCTGGAGTGGAAATCCTGGAAGACCCGGAGGCAGTTCTCATCAGCCTGGCGGCCGCCCGCGCTGTGCTGGAGGAGGAAGAAGAAGAGGAGATGGAGGCCATTGTCCCCGGGATGGAGGACGTTGAGGTTGTGGCCAGGGGCAAGGCAGCCAGGGGCCTCGAGGAGGAAGAATAGGCTTAACGAGCACAGGATGCAGGATGCAAGATGCAAGATGCAAGAGGCAAGATGCAGAGTCTCTCGTCTCTTGCTTCCTGCTTCTTGCTTCCTGTCTCCAGGTTTGGTCCTCTCTGAGGGCGCCTCGCGCTTTCAGCTTTCGCTCTCGATCTGGGGCATTGCTTCCCGCGTCCAGGGCAGGGGATTCACAGCCACAGCCCCTATGCGCAATTCCCAGTGCAGGTGGGCGCCGGTAGAGAGCCCCGTGTTTCCCACGCGGCCCAGCGGGTCGCCCGGCATGACCTCATCCCCTTCCTCGACGAAGATCTGCCACAGGTGCCAGTAGCCGCTGTGCACCCCTGCGCCGTGATCGAGGATGATGGCGTTGCCGCGTACCGTCAGCGCTTCGGCCAGGACGACGCGGCCCGCGGCCGGCGCCAGCACTACCGCCCCCTGTTTCGCCCCGTAGTCCACGCCCTCGTGATAACTGCTGGCCGGGCCGCTGTTGTAGGCCCGACGCTGTCCGAAAGCGGAGGTGATGGGCCAGAACGAGCGCACAGGCACCACGAATTCCCCCTGCCATAGGGGCTGCGCAGCGCTCTCGCCCCACACCACCGCCAGTCGCTCCTGCTCGCGGCGCAGCAACTCAGGCTCCAGCAGCTTGCTCGCCGCTGGCGGCAGAACGATGCGTGTGGTGTCGAAGTCCCCACCCTGCACAAAGAGATCGGTGCTGGCCGTCCACTTCTGGCCTTGAGCATCCAAGGCCTCCAGGGTCAGGGCATGCGGCCCTGGCTTGGCCAGCGCGTGCACCCCAGCCAAGGCCCAGTAGCGGTAGGCGCCTGTTTCGCTCGTCTCTTCGGCCACCCAATGCAGCACGTGGCCAGCGAAGTCCCCCGTCAAGGTCACCGGCTCGCTGGCCTCCACGGCTACCGTCACCGTGTCTCCCTGCGTCGGCAGCAGCGGCGACACGCTCAGCGCCGTGAGCGGGCCGGGCAGCGTCGCCGGGAGCTGGCTGACAGATGCCGGGATCAGCAACTGCTCGCCGACGTGGATCAGGTCAGGGTTGGCGAGGGCGTTGGCAGCGGCGATGGCTTGCACCGAGGTGCCATAGCGCTCCGCCAGCTCGCCCAGCGTATCGCCCGGCTGGACGACGTGGATGATTTCTGCGGCCGGACGCGGTGACGCGGCCAGGGCCAGCGATGGCGCCAGAAGGCCCAGGAGCAGCCACAGCGCCGCGGCGTAGCGCAGCCACCGTTTCATTCACTGCCCTCTTGGGACTCTTCGGGGGACTCTTCGGGCCACGCGGAGTGGGCCTCAGGCTTCAGCGCGGCGATGAAGGTCTGGTTGCGGTAGATCTCGCGCAGGTCGAGACCGTAGCCGAAGACGAACTTGTTGGGGATATCGAAGCCGACGTAGTCCAGAGGGACTTCGACCTCCCGGCGGCTGGGCTTGTTGAGCAGGGTGCAGACACGCAGGCTCGCCGGGTGACGCGCCTGCAGGATGCGCAGCAGGTAGTCCATGGTGCGGCCGGTGTCCACGATGTCCTCGACGATGAGCACGGGGCGGCCATCAATCGGCTCGTCCAGGTCTTTGAGGATGCGCACCACGCCGGTGGTCTCGGTGCTGTGGCCGTAGGAAGAAGTGGCCATGAAGTCAATGGCGTGGGGCACGGTGATGTGGCGCATCAGGTCGCTCAGGAAAAGCACGCCTCCCTTGAGCACGGCGATGAGCAGCAGGTCTTGACCTTCGTAGTCGGCGCTGATCTGCCGTCCCAGTTCGGCCACGCGGGCCTGAATCTCTTCGGCGGTGATGAGAATCTCGGTCCTCTCGTCGGTGAGCATGGAAAGCCTCCCATTCTAGTCCTTCGTCGGTTGGTCCTTGGTCGGGTAGTCCTTGATCCTTAGTCATAGTCCTTGAGTCTGGTCAGGCTGGCCGATCACGGACTAAGTACCGTATGCGCAAATTCGTAGCGTTTTCTTGCTCGGGGCGGACCTTAGTCCGCCCCCTCCGTCGTTGACGACTGGCGATTGGACACTGGAGAAGGCGCCGGACTAAGGTCCGGCGCGAGCGGATAATAGCTACGAACTTGTGCAACGCTGTACTAAGGACTAAGGACCACGGGACTAAGGGCCAAGGACTGACGTGATACGCCAGTG
>JACNHM010000047.1 GCA_014383605.1 Chloroflexota bacterium | reverse complement strand
CCCTGCCGGTGCGCCGCGCCAGCCTGGTGTGGGGCAAGTTCATGGCGGTGGTGGCTCTGATCGCCGTGGCCCTGGCGCTGACGCTTTTCCTGCCCCTCACGGTCACCATGCTAGGCCCTCTGGACTGGGGGCCGGTGGTGGGCGGATACCTGGCGGCCATCCTCATGGCCTCGGCCTACGCAGCCATCGGGCTGTTCGTCTCTTCGCGCACCGACAACCAGATCGTGGCCTTGATGGTCACCGTGCTGATCTGCGGCCTGTTCTATCTGCTGGGCGCGTCGGGGGTGACCGACTTCGTGGGGGATGCCGTCGGCGAGGTGCTGCGAGCCATCGGCACGGGCAGCCGCTTCGAGAGCATCGAGCGGGGCGTGATTGACCTGCGAGATTTGATCTATTACCTGTCGCTGACGGCGGTCTTCCTGGTGGTCAACGTCGTTTCGTTGGACGCCAAGCGCTGGAGCCGGGGACCGCGCACCGCCGCCCACCGCCGAAGCGCCATCCTGAGTGTAGTATTGGTGGCCGTCAACCTGCTGGCCCTCAATACCTGGCTCTTCCCCGTTCACGGCCTGCGCGCCGACCTGACCGCCCAGGGCGAGTACAGCCTGTCCCAGACCACCCGCGATCTGATCCGCAACCTGCCAGAGCCGCTGCTGATGCGGGGCTACTTCAGCGAAAAGACCCATCCGCTGCTGGCTCCCCTGGTGCCGACCATCCGCGACATGATGCGCGAGTACGAGATCGCTTCGGGCGGCAAAATCAATGTCGAGATCGTAGATCCCAGGGAGAACGAAGACCTGGAAGCAGAGGCGAACCAGGTTTACGGCATTAGCCCCACGCCGTTCCGCATCGCCGGGCGCTACGAATCCTCGGTGATCAGCTCCTATTTTGACATTTTGATCCGCTACGGCGACCAGTCGGCCACGCTGGGATTCCAGGACTTGATCGAGGTACAGTCGGCTGGCGGCGAGGTGGAGGTTGGTTTGCGGAACCTGGAGTACGACCTGACCCGCTCCATCAAGAAGGTAGTCTACGGCTTCCAAAGCCTGGACGCGGTTTTCGCCAGCATGGAGGAGCCCATCAAGCTGACGGCCTTTGTCACCCAGCAGACCTTGCCGGAGTCGCTGGCGGAGGTGCCGCAGCTCGTCGAAAAAGTGGCCCAGGACATCCAGGCGGAATCGGGGGGCAAGTTCACCTTCGAGATGATTGATCCCGATGACCCAACCAGTCCCGTCACTCGCCAGACGCTGTTTGACTCTTACGGCTTGCGACCGTTCGCCGTCTCGCTTTTTTCGTCCGATTCCTACTATCTTCACCTGATCCTGCAGGTCGGGGAGGAAGCGCAGTTGATCTATCCTACCAGCGACATGAGCGAGGCCGACCTGCGCACTGAGATCGAGGCAGTGCTGAAGCGTGCCGCGCCGGGCTTCCTCAAGACGATTGGCCTGTGGCACCCCTCGACAGATCCGATACAAAGCCCCTACGGCGGCACAGTCCAACCCATCTCCAGTTGGAATTTGATTGGGCAGCAATTGATGCAGAACTACACCGTCAAGCAGGTGGACTTGAGCTCTGGCCGCGTGCCGGGCGACGTGGACGTGCTGATGTTGATCGCCCCGCAGGGCCTGGGCGACACAGAGCGCTTCGCCATTGACCAATATCTGATGCGTGGCGGCGCGGTCGTGGTGGCGGCGGGCAACTACATCCTCTCGCCGGAGCAATACAGCAGCGGCCTGCTCATCGAGTCTGTGGCGGATGGACTCAAAGAGATGCTGGCTAGCTATGGCGTGACAGTGGGGGATGCGCTGGTGATGGATCCTCAGAACGAGCCTTTTCCCGTTCCAGTTCAGCGCAGCGTGGCCGGGATGACGGTGATGGAATATCAGCAGATCCCCTACCCCTTCTTCGTGGACGTGCGCCAGGATAGCATGGCGACGGAGAGTCCCATCGTGGCCAACCTGTCGGCCGTCACTCTGAACTGGGCCTCGCCGCTGGAGGTGGACGAAGAAAAGAACAAAGATCGGGAGGTGGTCACGCTGCTGCAGTCCACCGCTGGGTCCTGGCTGCAAACCTCCATCAACGTCAATCCCGACCTGGAGACCTATCCTCAGTACGGCTTCCCGGTGGAGGGCGAGCAAAAGGCCAGGCCGCTGGCGGTGAGCGTCCGTGGCTCCTTTGAGAGCTACTTCAAAGACAAGACCTCGCCGTTCCAGGAGGCTGAGACCGAAGCTGCGGCTTTGGGGACCATTGAGGTCTCGCCGGAATCCTCGCGGCTGGTGGTGGTGGGCAGCGCGGAGTTCGTGGATGACGTCGTCCTGGAGATCTCTAGCAGCTACTCGCAGGATCGGTATCTGCTGAACTTGCAACTCTTGCAGAACATCGTGGACTGGTCTGTCGAGGATGAGGACTTGCTCAGCATCCGTTCGCGGGGCACCTACGCCCGCCTGCTCCGACCGCTGGAGAAGGACGAGCAATCCTTCTGGGAGGGGCTGAACTATGCCCTGGCGCTGCTGGCCTTGATCGGCATCGGCGTGGTGTGGAACGTTCGGCAGCGCAGCGAGGAGCCCATGCCTCTGGTGGATGTTGATACCGCGTCAGGAGGGGAACGATGAATCGAACGAATCAGATTCTAGCGGCTGTGCTGGCCGTCCAAATCGTGCTGGTGGCCGTAGCCTTTTGGCCGAGGCCGGCGTCGGTTGCCGGCGGAGAGAACCTGCTGGCCGGCCTCGAAGCCGAGCAGATCACACGACTGACCATCAGCGATGAAACTGGCAACCAGGTCAAATTAGCCAAAGAGATGGGGAGCTGGGTGCTGCCCGAAGCCGACAACTATCCCTGCGTGGAGAACAAAGTGCCGGAATTCCTGAACAAGATCGTGGCGCTAAAGACCAACCGCCTGGTGACCCAGACCCCCGCCAGCCACAAGCGCCTCAAGGTGGCCGACGATGCCTTTGAGCGAAAGGTGGAGCTTGAGCTGGCCGATGGGACGATTCACCGCCTGTACCTGGGCACCTCGCCCAGCTACGGGGCTACCCACATGCGCGCCGATGGTCAAAACGAGGTCTACCTGGCTTCGATGTCGGCTTCGGAAGCCGGGATCTTTGCCTCCA
>JACNHM010000416.1 GCA_014383605.1 Chloroflexota bacterium | reverse complement strand
GTTCTACGCCTTCGACCGGCTGGACGACGCGGTGGACGCTGCCAGCGCCATTCAGTCCCAGCAGGCTGCCACCTTCCTGGTCGGCCTATTCGGCGGACCGAAGCCGGCTGGCGTGGATGGCGAGGCTTTCCTGCACGCCATCATCCGCGACAGCACCGTCGAGGCGGAGCGGCGCGCTCAGGCAGCATGGGTCTGCTGTGAGACGTTCCAGGGCCGGCCCCAGGACTCCGAGTGCACCCGCCGCTACTGGACGGAGCACATGTACTCCTGGCTGCGCAACACCCCCGCCAGCGCCTATTACGGCAGCCGCCCCTACTACTGCCCTGAGGTGGCGGGCTTTCTGCCCACCCAGGCCCTCAAAGAGACCATCCCCGCGCTGCACGAGTACGTCGCCAACAACGCCGACTTCGCCCGCGCCGGGATGCGGGTCAAGGGTATGGACGTCTACTTTTCCCCCAACGCGGCTTTCCTGTGGGTGGATACGCTCTATCCGGAGATGGATCCGGAAGCCCGTCAGGTGGGTCTGCAAGTGCGGGCCGAGATTGCGGAGATGCTCTTCAGCCGCTGGATGTCGCCGGGCGGCATCGTGGCCGGCATCGCGCCGTACATCATGCCGCGCCTGGGAACGACTTACGAGCTATTAAGAGTCCTCAAAGCCACCCTGGATCCCAACAATATTCTCAATCCCGGCGTGCTTTTGCTGGGAGGGGAATGAGATGGACAAAAAGGAAATTCGAGCCAGGTCAGCAGAACTCACGGGCAAACTGTCCCGCTCGGGCGAGTTTGTCAAAGCCTTGCATCTCCTGCTTGAAGCAAACGTAGACGAGAAGGCTTTTACAAACTACAGAAGAATCATCCCCGAGATGGGGACAACTTTTGGCACACCGCTGCCCGTTTTGAGGATCATCGCCGCCGAAATCGCCAAATACGGGAAGAAAGATCCCTCTGCTGTCCTGCCCATCTTGAAAACTCTGTGGGCAAACGGCTCGTTCGAGGAATGCCAAATCGTGGGCAAAGTCATAGAGAGGCTGGCCAAGAAATACCCCACCGAGTGCCTGGAACTTGTCCCTGGTTTCCTGCCCACGATTGATAACTGGGCCAACTGCGATAACCTGGCCTGCTTTGGCATGGAAGCCATCGCTCACCAGAAAACGGACGAGGTTCTGTCGCTGTGTGAGGGATGGGTCAGGGACGAAAACAAATGGATTCGGAGATTCGGGGTCGTGGTGCTCAGGGCTTTTGAAAAGGTGCCCGCGCCGGATAGAGTTTTCGACATCCTTGACCTGGTGATGGAAGACGGCGACAAGGATGTCAAAAAGGCTGTCTCCTGGATGCTCCGAGATTTGAGCAAACTACATTCCGACCGCGTATTCGAGTTTCTTTTTAGATGGGCTGTGGCCAACCCGGGTAGAGATACCGTGTGGATGATCAAGAACGGCATGAAGAAACTGACCGCAGGCCAGCAACAACAAATCACGGCAGCGTTGGAACGGTGAAAATGGCCGAACTTGACAAACGAGCATTGCACCTGCAATCCGTCGTGCAACCCATCTACGAGTGTTTGCGATGCGCCTTCTGCTTCGATCTCTCCTGGCTGGGGCTGGCCAACCTCTGCCCGGCCTACGCCTGGGGCGCGTTCGAGTCCTACGGGGCGCGAGGTCGTATTGCCATCGCCCGCGCTTTGCTGGAAGGCGAATTGGAGTACGACGAGTCGCTCATCAGACGGGTCTTCGCCTGCACGGAGTGCCGCGCCTGCGCCGAGCACTGCTTCAAGTACATTGACACGGTAGCGATTTTCGCCGCCATGCGGGAAGACCTGGCGGCGCGGGGACTGATCCCGCCGGGGCTGGCTGCCGCTGCCGACGGCCTAGCCGAGACGCACAATCTCTACGGCAAGCCCCACGAGCGGCGACTGTCGTGGCTCAAGGACCGCTCACGGGTAGACCGGCCTGCGCCGGTGGCCTTCTTCGTCGGCTGCACGCCGTCCTACGTGCGCCGCACGCTGGCCCGCGACACCTATGCCGTCCTGGCCGCCTCCGGGCTCCGCTTCACCGTGCTGAGCGACGAGTGGTGCTGCGGGCATCCCTTCCTGGCGGCAGGACAGCACGAGCGGGCCGCCGAAGTGATGGGCCACAACGTGGAGACACTGAAGGCAATGAGCGTCGAGCGGGTGGTCTTTGAGTGCCCCGGCTGTATGCGGGCCTTCCGCGAGGATGTGCCTGAGGTGCTGGGCGAGCCGCTGCCTTTCGAAATCGTCCACGTGACCGAAGAGATCGCCCGCCAGGTGGAGGCCGGCCGCCTGCGGTTCGACGTCTACCAGCCCGGCACGGTTGTCACCTATCACGACCCCTGCACGCTGGGGCGGGGGCTGGGGATCTACAACGCACCGCGGACCATCATCGAAGCGATGCCAGGGATGCGGCTGGCCGAGATGCCACGCCACGAGCGCGACGCTTATTGCTGCGGAGCTGGGTCTTTTGTCCGCTACGATTATGCCGATTTCACCGACCGCACCGGCGTGGAGCGGTTCAAAGAGGCCGAGAGCACCGGGGCACAGATTGTGCTCACTGCCTGCCCCGCCTGCGTGACGCAGTTCCAGTACATCCGCAGCCAGTCAGAGACGGAGATTCAGGCGATGGACTTGATCTCGCTGGTCAAGCGCATCGCACGGTGGCGATAAGAGCGAAAGATCGGACGCCGCAAGGAGGTGAACGATGTACAAGCGAGGACGAATCGTATTGGTAGCGCTGGTGAGCCTGGCGCTGCTCGCCGGCTGTGGGAGTGGCCCGAGTCCAACCCCTACCCCGGCCCCGACCGCCACGCCTCCTCCGACGGCAACCCCTATGCCGACGGCGGAAATGCAGGTCGCGGAAACCTCCACCCCCACCAGGGAGACGCCGACAGAGACCCCCACGCCTCTCGAACCAACTACGATCACCTGGTGGACCGAGCCCATCGGCGGCGACGAACGCAGGGCCTTTGAAAAGCACGTCATCAAAGGCTTTAACGCCGCCCATCCGGACATCGTGTTGGAGGTCAACGTCATCGCCGACCTAGACCGCGTCACCCGCACCGCCGTTCAGGGCGGCGAGGGGCCGGACATCATCCAGT
>JACNHM010000248.1 GCA_014383605.1 Chloroflexota bacterium | reverse complement strand
TGCCCCATATTCTAGCAGCATTTCGTCGGTTTGGCAACAGGGCGAGGTGCGAGTGCTTGAGTGGGAGAGTGCAAGGGAGAGGATGTAAGGGGATAAGCGTATTCAGGCAAACGGGCCAGCGCTGTTGGCAACGCTGGCCCGTTGCTTGTATGAGGTGCAACGCACTTTGCGAAGTGCGTTGCACCTGGAAATGCTCACGGCAGGTTGTAGCCGATCACGAGTTGGGGATGGGCGGCCCCGTTGCCGTGTTCCTGGCTGAGGAACCAGTAGGCGACGCGGCGGTTCTCGCTGCCCTCGCCGCGCAGCAACAGGCCGTGGTTGCTGCCCGCATCGGCCAGCCAGGCGGCGACCAGGGCGGGGTCGAGGTCAAACTCCACCCAGCCCAGCGTGTTCGTCCAGGCCCAGCCCACGGGGGCACCGTGATCACCGGCGCCGGCGGCCCCGGCCTCGTCCCAGGGCAGGCCGGCGGCGGCCTCGCTCCAGGTGGCCCCGCCTTCCGTCCACATCTTGCTGAGCGGATAGGCGGTCATGTACAGCCGGTTATCCGGGTTGCTGGCCGTGGCACCGTACAGCCGCAGTTTGACCCAGACGATCTGCGCTCCGGCCGGCAGGCCGGAGAGATCGAACTGCACCAGCGTCGAGGAGAGCCCCGGCTGCCGCACCCACAGGTTCTCCTCGAAGCCATGATTCCCCGGCTCCACCCCGCTGATGACCGTATCCTGCACTGGCGCCAGGGTCACCTGCTGCTGGGCGGCCAAGCCGTCCAGCGGTGGGCCATTCAACCCCCACCAGTAGCCGAAGTCGCAGCGGAGGTCATCCCAGGTCGAAGATACCGTGGCCGCGCACGTTTCGGAGGTGGTGGGCGTCCACCAACTACCCGCCGGCGGCGCAGACATCACCGAGTAGGTACCCGGATCCAGCAGGTTGAAGGAGTACCAGCCGGAGGTATTGGTGGTGTAGACCAGGCCATTGGTGCTGGCCTGGCCGTTCTCCACGCCGCGGGTGCCGGGCAGATGCACACCGGCAGCGGTCTCGTCGTGGAACAACCGGCCGCCGATGCGGGCCACCGTCTCCAGGATGCGCAGGGTGGCCTCATCCTGGAAGGTCAGCCCACCCGTCTGCACGATGGCCTTGTTCGGGGCCATCTCGCAGGCGTGGCTGGCGACGAACTCCACCCATAGCGTCTTCGTTTCGCCCGGCGCCAGCGCGCCCAGGTCGTTCCACTGCAGGAAGCCGGCAGAGCCGCCGTGCACGTCGGGCGGCACCTCGGCCTTGCGCGACTTCAGGCACCAGGGGTTGTACTCATCGCGCAGGGTCAGAGGATCCACGGTGACGCCGCCGTTGTTCTCGATGGTGATCAGGTAGCGCACCTCCTGGCCCACGCCGGCCAGACCACCCACGGGCCAGAGAGTTGTCTTGCTCACCTGCAGGGAGCGCTGGGCGTTGGTGAAGGTGCATTTGACCGTCTCGCCCGCCTCCAGGTTGAAGGTCGCCTTGCGCTGGTTCAGACTGCGGGTACTGTTGGCATCGTTGCAGCTGATGTTGGTCAGCTCGAACTGCGGCGAGGGGTCGGCCTCCGTGGAGGTGTAGGTGCCCGGCAGCAGGTTGCTGACCACGATGGTTCCGCCATCGGAGATAGTGCCTGCCGCATCACCGGTGAAGGTGAAACTGCCGGCCGCTCCGTCGGGATCGGTCTGCTTCTCCACGATGATCGTGCCCCGCTTCAGCTTATTGCTGAAGGTGCACTTCACCGTCTCGCCCGCCTCCAGGTTGAAGGTCGCCTTGCCTGTGCCCACGTCCCCTGTGCTGTTGGCGTCGTCACAGGAGATGGACGTCAGCTCCCAGCCCGCTGGCACGATCTCCTGCGAACTGTAGGTGCCTGGCAGCAGGTCGCTGACCACGATCTGCTCGCCGTCCTTGATGCTCCCAGCGGCGTCGCCGGTGAAGGTAAAGCTGGTCGGATCGCCATCGGGATCGGTCTGCTTCTCCACGATGATCGTGCCCTGCTTGATCTGAGTGTTGGTAAAGGTGCACTTGACCGTCTCGCCTGCCTCCAGGTTGAACGTAGCCGTGCGCGTCCCCGCGTCACCTGTGCTGTTGCCATCATCACAGGTGACATTGGAGAGGTTGAATCCCATTCCCGTGGGGTCATCCTCGGTAGCCGTGTAGGTGCCCGGCGCCAGGTCGGCGACCACGATCTGCTGCCCATCGGAGATGATGCCTGCGGCGTCGCTCGTGAAGGTGAAGCTGCCGGCAGCTCCATCGGGATCGGTCTGTTTCTCCACGATGATGGTGCCCCGCTCGGCGATTGTAGAGATGAAGTTCACCTCCGTTACCTCGCCCACGACAACATCGATGGTGGCGCTGGTGCCCTCGGCTACTTTCGTCCCGTTTACCCAGATTTGCCACGGGGACAGGTTAGGATCAGCATCTATGTTGATGATGTAGGTGCCACTGTTGAGTACGGTTAGCCTGTAGGCACCGTTACTGTCAGTGAGGTCACTGTCAACGCCACTGATGAAGATGTTAGCATTGGGAACCGGCTGCCCGCCAGCCGTTGCTATGCCGCTCACAACGCCAGCTGGCTCGAAAGCGTTCCATGCATACGCGCTCGTAGTGTATACATCTATCTGCGTGAAGGATTGGCTGCCAGAATAGATCGACAGATCCTTCACATCGTAAGGCCCATCAACGCCATTGCCATAGATGTATCGCCCGTCGAACTGGAGGGAGACCCACTGTGTGCCAGGGGTCAAGTACTGCGTGTGGGCCGCCCAGACTATTTCTTCACCATTGGCATCCACAAGTCGAGTGTTGAAATAGTAGGTATTGCTTTGGTTGATTAACAACTCCATATCCACGACCAGCACATCGTACAATCCGTTGCCATTGGTATCTTCTCCATGGTCAGCAAAGTTACCGGTGAGCAGTATGCCCGAGGGTTGGAAGTCGGTGCAGGCGTACGCGGCCGTCGTGTACGCGTCCAGGATACTGCCCATGGTGCCGACGCCGGTCTGGCTCAACTCTAGTGCGAGAAGATCATATGGGCCATCTGTACCGTGGGCAGGGTCTACTCAGATTTGTGGGGTAGCAGCATCTGACAAAGAGACCAACTTGAGGT
>JACNHM010000607.1 GCA_014383605.1 Chloroflexota bacterium | reverse complement strand
GCGGTCGGGGCTTACGAACTGCCTTGGCCGGCATTCTGCCAGCACGTCCTGGCCCGCCCGAAGTGGGCTGAACTGCTGGGCATAGAAACGCAAGCCGACCTGGACCGCCTGGCCATTGGTCTCGAGCACAGTCCAGTCCGGGTCATCGAGTTGGCGGTGCACGATGGCTTGAAGGAAGGGGACAAGCAAGAACAGCGCCCCGCCGGGCAGAGACCATCCGTCCGGGAAGAGAATGCCAAGTTCATCAGGATCACGCTCGTCCTCAAGCTGCTCAAGAAACGCCTACGGCCTTTCCTGAAGCGCTTGGACCAGTGCGACCCCAAGCATCCCCGTCATCGTCCCCGGACCTATCGCACCCGCTCCTTTGTCCTGGCCGACCTGGCCCGCTGGATGCTGGGTTTGCAGTCCACCGACGAGTTGATCCGCAACTTGGAGCAGAATTCAGCCCTGGCAGGTGCGGTCAACTTCCGACCGGGAGAAATCGCGAGCAAAGCGACCTTCAGTCGTCGCCGCATTACTGTCCCTCTGGAGGATTTGAAGGCCATCTTACATGAGTTGGTCGAGGTGCTCGTACGCTGCAAAGTCATTGATGGGCGAGCCTGGGTGGTTGACTTGACCCGGGTGCCCACTTACAGCAGCGTGAGCAAGACCTATCTGGACCGATCCAATGGCAAGAGTGACCCGCAGGCTACCTTCTGTGGCTACCCCGACAACGATGGCGGCTTGCAGTTTGGCTACTGCCTGGTCTGGGTGGTGGACTTCAAGACCGAGTTGCCTATCGCCGTGGTCTTTGGCGGGGGCAGTGCCCAGGATAGCCCCCTGACCAAGCCGCTGTTGGAGCAGGCCTGCGACGAACATCCGCAACTGGCTCGCCGCTGCGAGTACTTCATCGGCGATGGCGGATACGATACCCTGGCCATCTTCGATTTCATCCTCCAGCGGCTACAGGCCTTGCCAGCCATCACCAAGAACCCACGCAACGCTTCCGACCCCGAGGCCGACTTGGCCACCGATGCCCTCTGCGTACTGCGACGGCGCAGCCCGCTGTACATGGCGCTCTTTCACAGTCGCACCAGCGTCGAGCGTAGCAACAGTTGGGCCAAGTTGACCTTCAACCTCAAGTACCACAAGCAGCGGGGTTGGAATGCCGTGGAGCGTTGTGTGCTCTTTGCAGCCATCGCTATGTTGGGCGTGGCTTGGGTCGCGGTCAAAACCGGACATCCAGAGAAGATTCGCTCCGCCCGGACGTGGATCAGCCGCTACTAACCCGACGGCGTAGCGGTCCTATTCTGTGCCATCCCGACAGCCCATCTGGGATGCCGGTCGGTTCCGCGCGTCTCGAACCAGTCCGCCGCCCATCCTATTGAGCACAGGATCGGCTGACACTTGCCTCCAGTGGCTTGGTCGGCGATTATGTGAACGCTACGATGCTGAATTGTTAACGTGCCAACTCGCCAAGACGGGAGTTGTGAGACGCTCTGAAACAGTTATGAAACACTCTGATATCTTCTACTGGTCCGATGCCTTCCTCGACCCCGACGTGGAGAAAACGCAGGTGCCAGTGCGCTACGATCCGTTTGACGCAGGCGCTGCTTACGCCTTCGTCAAGGGGCGGTGGGTGCGCTGCATCTCCGAGCACTACGCTCGTTTCGCCGGTCGCTCGGAGCGGGAGATGATGCTGGCCACGGCAGAGTTGCGCAAGCGAAATCAACGCCACACGCGGCAATTTGCCATCACGGCGCGAAGGCTGGCTGACTTCCTGGCCTCTTTAGACGCGGAAGAGGCCTTGCTAGAGCAGCGGCTGCGGGACTCTGAAGCCCAAGATGTACTCGCGATCATCGAAGGCGACCGGGCGTATGGGCAGAGTGATGATCTATCGGTCACCAAATTGCTTCTCGATGAAGGTGGGAGCGATATGGGAGAACCAGAGTATCAACCCGAAGAGAACGTCCCGAGCGATGACGATATCCTTGTGATCTACGGAGGCTATTGACAATGCCAACACAAGATGTATTCTCGCGTGAACTACTCTCGCAACCGATAGAGGCGCGGCTGGCGTACTTCAGGGACAAGATCATCGCGCATCCTCGGCTCATGGAGGCGCACAGTGCGCTGATAAACGCTATCCGTCGGCCTGCAGGGGCGTCACTCATCCTCGTCTTCGGCCCCACCGGTGTCGGGAAGACGACACTGCGCCTCCGGGTTGAGAAGCAACTGATTGAAGAAGCCCTGTCTGATCTGGAAGAGGATCGGGGACGCATCCCTGTCGTCGGGATGGAAGCAGTCGCGCCAGGGTCGGGTAATTTCGACTGGAAAGACTACTACACGCGTGCTCTGATTGCCCTGGACGAACCGCTTATCAAGCACAAGATCGACTACGGCGTGCCGGGCATCCACCGTGACGGTTCGGGGCGGCTGGTTGTTGGGCATGGTGTCGTCGCATCCAAACTGCGCTGGGCGCTGGAACAGTGTCTACGACATCGCCGGCTTGCCGCCTTCATCGTGGATGAGGCCCAGCACTTCAAGAAGATGGCGAGCGGACGCCGTCTGCTCCACCAGATGGATACCCTCAAATCCCTGGCCGGGATGACGGACACCGTGCACGTACTGATCGGCACGTATGAGCTACTCAGCCTGGCTAACTTGAGCGCGCAGTTAAGCCGTCGCAGCATAGAGATTTGCTTTCCGCGCTATCGCCCTGACTGTGACGACGAAATCAGGGCGTTCAAGAGCGTGTTGCTGACCTTCCAGCGCCATTTGCCACTCATCGAGGAGCCAGACCTGGTAGGACGCTACGAGTATTTCTACGAGCGTTCCGTTGGCTGCGTGGGGGTGCTCAAGAACTGGCTCAACCGGGCACTGGCGGCAGCGCTAGAAGATGGCCAGTTATCACTCACTCACAAGTATCTGGAGCGGCATGCGGCGCCAACCCGCAAACTGCTGCGTATGGCTCGTGAGATCAGAGAGGGTGAAGAAGCGCTGCTGGAGCGGGCAGAAGAGCGGGCCGAACTGGGCGCGCTCCTGGGCATGGGTGCAGGAGCCACCCGCGTGGGGGCGGCCAGACCAGGGACAAAGGAGCAGCAGCAGCAGACGAGGAGCGTGTCTCGACGCCAAGGTGGCC
>JACNHM010000554.1 GCA_014383605.1 Chloroflexota bacterium | reverse complement strand
TCATGGCCTCGTCGGTGCCCGTCCAGCGGATCAGACACTTGCCCGAGGCCTCGCAGAAGGCCAGGCCGAACTTGATGCCCGGCACGGCAGTGACCAGCGCTTCGTAGAGATCCTCGACCGTCTTGATGAAATGGCTCTGGCCCAGGATGATGTTGACTTCCTCCGGCTTCTCGATGCTGACGATTTTCAGCTCCATGTGTGTCCTCCTGAAGGTTTATGGGACACGGATTGACGCGGATTCACACGGACGTTTTTGAAGTCGTGTACACCTGTACCCGTGTCCAAGTTCTCCTCGTCTCCTCGTCTCCTTGTCTCCCCGTCACCTTGTCTCCGCGGCCTACATCTTCTCCGGCGCGGATACCCCTATCAGCCCCAGCACGCGGGCCAGCGTGATCTTGCTCGCTTCCACCAGCTTGAGCCGAGCTTTGGTCAGCTCGTCGTCGGCGGGGTCGCTGGACACGACGCGGCAGTCGCGGTAGAAGACGTGAAAGGTCGCCGCCAGGTCCTGCGCGTAGTGTGGCAGGTGGTGCGGCGCCAGATTCCTGGCCGCCATCTCCACGACCTCCGGCAGCTCCAGCATCTTGCGGATCAGCGTCAGCTCCGAGGGGTGGGTGAGCAGGCTGACGTTGCCGTCGGCGTGGCGTTCCGAAGGCCAGCCCTGCTCGGCGGCGTGGCGCAGGATGCTGGCGATGCGGGCGTGGGCATACTGCACGTAGTAGACGGGGTTCTCCTGCGATTGCTCCCGCGCCAGGGTGAGATCGAAGTCCATCTGGCTGTCAATGGCGCTGGTCAGCAGGAAGAAGCGCACGGCGTCAGGGCCGACGTCGTCCAGCACCTCGCTCAAGCGCACCAGCGTGCCGGCCCGTTTGGAGAGCCGTATGTCTACGCCTTCCTCCTTCAGCGTCACCAGTTGGTAGATGATGAGCGTGAGTCGTTCTGGGTCCAGGTCCAGCGCTTGCGTCATGGCTTTCATGCGTGGCACGTGCCCCTGGTGATCGGCCCCCCAGATGTCAATGACCCAATCGAAGCCGCGGGTGATGAACTTGTCGTAGTGGTAGGCGATGTCGGAGGCGAAGTAGCCCGGCTCGCCCGTGGAGCGGATCAGCACCTCGTCCTTGTCGCCGCCCAGGTCGGTGGCGTTGAACCACACCGCCCCTTCCCGCAGTCCCAGGTGGTCCTCCTGGCGCAGCAGGCTCATCACGTGGTCGAAGGTGCCGCCGCTGTACAGAGAACGTTCGGAAAACCAGTTGTCGTAGTGAATGCTCAGCCGCTCGCAGTCGGAGCGCACGCTGCCCAGCACTTTCTGCTCCACGCCGAGGTCGGCCAGCGCTTGCACGGCCTCCTCGTACTCCATCTGCAAGTACCTGTCGCCTTCGGCGGCGGCGATCTCCTGCGCCCAATCCACGATGTACTGACCCCGGTAGCCGTCCTCTGGAAACTCCGCCTCCTGACCCAGCGCCTGGGCGTAACGGGCGTAGAGGCTTTGGCCGAAGATCTGCACCTGCGTGCCGGAGTCGTTGACGTAGTACTCCCGCTGCACCTGGTAGCCGGCGGCGGCCAGCACATTGGCCAGCGTGTCGCCGATGACCACGTTGCGCCCGAAGCCGACGTGCAGTGGCCCGGTGGGGTTGGCGCTGCCGTATTCCACCTGCACTCGTCTCCCTTCGCCGATGTCCACGTCGCCCCAGCGCGGGCCGGCGGCGCGGATCGTTTCCACCTGCCGGGCCAGCCAGCCAGCGTCCAGCGTGAAGTTGATGAAGCCGGGGTGGGCGATGTCCACCTGGCCGACGAACTCCGCCCTGGGCAACCGCTTGGCGATGGCGGGGGCGATGTCCATGGGCGGCTTGCGGGCGAGGCGGGCCGATTGCAGGGCGATGTTGGTGCTGTAATCGCCGTGGGCCGCCTGCTTGGGCCGTTCCACCGTCGCCGGCGGCGATTCGTACTTCGGCAGGTCGCCCTTGCGCTGTGCTTTCTTGATCGCTTTTTCGATGAGCGCGATAAGCTCGTCTTTAATCATACTGAATTACCCCCCTGTGCCGAGATGCGGTTGTCCTGTGATGAATAACCTGATCTCTTCCACAAACTTCCTGCAGAAATCCAGGGCTTGTTCAGCTTCTTGCCTGGAGATCAGTCCGACTGCCTCATAAACCACCCGATGACGTTTGCGGCGCATCTGATCGAAGTAAGCCACCTGTTTGCGGGATTCTTCTCCCAACGTCAGTTCGGCAAAACGTACCACAGTGTGATGCTGATCCTGGCCGCGGGGCCGATAGCCGCGATGAAACATCAAAGCTCGGGCTGCTTGCAGGACAGCGTTGTAGGCGATGCTGAACGCCCAATCGGGGTCATCGTCCAGGTTTCGAATCCCAGTGGCCAGATCGCGCGCTGCCACCTTCAACAATTGTTGAATTTCCGTGGCCCTGGCCTGATAAGGCTTAATCTTGCCCTGGTGTTCCAATTCGGAGTAAGTCATCTTCTCTGCCCATCAACATCACCTTGGGGCCAGCCCAAACATTGCTCAAGAAGGGGTCACCCTGCCGTAGCTTGATTGCAGCTTCCTCCCGCTGGTAGATCACATAGTTCACATCTCGTCCCAGCGTTTTCTCCAATTTTGAAACCACTGAGGCCAGCTGCAAAAGGTTCATTTGACCGACAATCATCAAGTCAACGTCTGACCAGGTGTCCTCATCGCCCGCCGCCAGGGAGCCATAGATGAAGGCTTGCTCAATGGTGCCCAGATTGGCCAACTCTTGGCGCAGCACATCGCCCAACCCTGCTGTCTTGATGACGATGCGCTTCAGTTCGGGATAGATGGGGTGCTCGCGGTTGACCGTGTAGTACTTGATGTTGCCTTCCTGTTGTGAGTGCAGCAGGCCGATGGCTTCCAGGTTATACAACTCTCGCTGCAAGCTGCGTGGCGATGCGCCCAGCAGACGCTCTAACTGCCGTGTATAGAAACGACTGTCAGCGTTCAGCAAGAAGGTGGTCAGCAGTTTTACCCGTACACGGGACGTGAACAGTTTTTCCAGCATCGAGGTCACACCCATTTGTATCAAAAGTGCATACAATTGTATAAAGTTTGCATACAAGAATGGCAATGCCAGTCAGGACAGCCCCTGGGCATCC
>JACNHM010000044.1 GCA_014383605.1 Chloroflexota bacterium | reverse complement strand
GGGTGGATGTAGGTGATCTTGGGGGCCCCTCCCCCGCCCCGTCCGACGGCGGTTTTGATCTTTCCGGCGGTGTCGCCGACGACGATGCCGATGTCGGTGATGCCGGCGTCACGGATGGCCTCGATGACGCGAAAGATCACCGGCTTGTTGGCGACGGGGATGAGTTGCTTGGCGCTGGTGTAGGTCAGTGGGTAGAGACGTGTGCCTTTGCCCCCGCTGAGTATCAGACCTTTCATTCGATTTCTCCCTTCACTTCCTCCGAATGGGCCTCCAAGTGTGCCACGCGCTTCTCCAGATCGCGGATCGTCTCATAGACACTGCGTTCCTCGGCCACCATCAACTCGGCCTCGGAGACGTCGTAGCCGTAAATGATCTCACCGCTCAACTGCCGTTCCAGGATGTTGAGGCGCTGCCGTGTAGCGACCACGTCGTCAGAGATGCGCATCAGGCGCCGTTCCTGCAAGTTGAACTGGCTGAGGATGTGTTCAAATCGTCGGTCCAGCCGGTCGAATCGCTTGACCAGAACGCGATGTTGGGCATCGACCGTATTAATGAATGGGCCAACGACGTCATTGGTGATGCTGCGGACTTCGGTTTCGAGGTTGTCCAGCCGGCTGCCAAAGTCGCTGCGCAGGCGGGTCTCCATCTTGCCCATCTCGCCGCGCAGGTCGTCACGCAAGCGGGTCTCCATCTCGCCCATCTCGTCACGCAGGCGGGTCTCCATAGGCTCCAAAAGTTCAGCCTGTATCTCGGTTTTCAGTTCGGACTTTAGTTCGTCCTTGAACGGCACGAGGGCCTCACGTACAGCAGCGACCAGTTCCTGGCGTTCACCATTCGTCATTTCACATCTCCTTGTACTCTTGGGCTAGTATCCTCCCAGTGTCACGTCGCGCGGGGCGTCGTTCAACACGGCTCCCACGATGCGGACGTGTACTCTCTCCAGCAGTTCCCTGGCCCGTTGGGCGTGCTCCCGCCGGGTGCGCCCGGCGCAAACGACCAGCAGCACGCCGTCCACCTTGGTGCCCAACACAGTCGCGTCGGTCACGGCGATGACGGGCGGCGCGTCGAAGAGGACGACGTCGGCGCGGGCCTTGAGCGCGGCGATGACCGCTTCCATCTTGCGCGAACCGAGGATGTCGGCCGGATTGGGCGGCAACGGGCCGCTGGGTACCAGCCACAGATTGCCCACGCCGACGTCTAGCAGCGGCGGATCTTGCAGCGCTGCCTCCTCGACGATCATGGTAGTCAACCCCCGGTTGTTCGCGACACCAAAGACCTCGTGCAGGCCGGGGCGGCGCAGGTCGGCGTCTACCAGGATGGTGCGCCGCTCCCCCTGCGCCATCGTGACCGCCAGGTTGGCCAGGACGGTGGACTTGCTCTCGCCCGGCGCAGCCGAGGTGACGACCAATGTCTCTATGGGTTTATCGAGCGCGGCAAAAGTCAGATTGGTGCGCAGCGTGCGGTAGGCCTCGGCGGCCGGACTGCGGGGATCGGTCAAAGTGATCAAATCAGGTTGTTCAGCCATAGGTTGCCCCTTGGTTAGTTGGTTGGTTAGTCGGTGGAGGGAATAGCGCCCATCACGGTCAGGTTCAGTTGGCGCTCCAGGTCCTGGGGAGTGCGGACGATGCCCGCCTCGAGCCATTCCAGGAAGAAGATGACCACGCCAGCGATCACCAGTCCGAAAACACCTCCCGCGGCGGTGACGACTTTGGTCCTGGGCCACGACTGGGCGTAGCGGGGCTCGTCGCGCAGGGAGGCGTAGACGCGGTCCTCCTTGCGCTGGCGCTGGTTCTGGCTGTCGCGCCACTCGATGAGCAGTTGTGCCCAGGTGCGGGCGATGCGGTTGGCCTGCTCGCCGTCATAGTCCTCAATCTCAATCTTGATCACCATGCGGTCGCCCTCGGCGGCGAAGTGAGCCTTGCTGCGCAACTGCTCGGGTTTCATCGGCAATTGTAGTTCGTCAATTACTTCCTGTGCCTTGCGGTTCGAGTCTATCACGGTCATATAGGTGCGCAGGAGCATTTTGGCTGACTGGGCCAATCCCCAATCCGGTCGCGCCGGCTCAATGATGATCTCGGCAGTCGATTCGTAGCGGGGGGGCTGGAGTTTGCTAAAGGCGTAGGCGCTGCCGGCGGTCAGCGCGACGGCGACGACGAAAATCCACCACCGTTTGCGCAGGATTCGAACGTAGTCTGTTAATTCCATAGTATCTCCTCCAGAAAGCGGGCGGTATTGTACCACTCTAAATGGCAAATGACAAATGAGCGAATCAGCGAATCAGCGAACTGACCAGGTGGTCTGTCATCTGCGAGGTATTTCTGCTAACACGTTCAATCCCACATCCTCCAATTCCGCCGCCTCGCGGACGGTGGGGTCCAGGTAATGCCACAGGAGCGCCAGCGCGATGCCGACGACGAGCGCCAGCCCGATCTTGACCGCCGGCCCCATCAACTGGGCACGCAGTCCGGGAGGGGGCGGCACGGGAGCAGGTGCGTCCAGTGGACGGGCGACCGGCTCGACGTCTTCCAGTTGTGGAAAGTAAGCCCCGCCGTTCTCCGCCAGTTCGGCAGCGATGGCCTCGGCCACGGCGACGCTCTGTTCAGCGTCGGGCCAGGTGAGATAGATGACGAGGATGGACTGGGCGTTGTCGGTGACGATGGCGGGCTGGATAGCGGTAGGTGCGATTTCTAGACCCGCTTCGGCCAACCGCGAGGCCACCGCCTGGGCAAAGACGCCGGTCTTGGCTACGTCGGCCATGCCGTTGGCGATGTACTCGGAGACGAGCCAGGTGTGGTAGCGGTCATAGTCCTCGCTGAGCCCGGCGGCCTTCGTCCCGGTTGCAAAGCGCATCACCACCTGGTAAAGTGGCCCCGGTGGGGCGTAGGTGGCGGCAACGTAGAGGGTCACGACAATCACCGGCGCGACGACGAGCCACCAGCGGCGGGTGAGGATTTTCCAGTAAGTTTGTAATTCCATGGGGCACACTCCTTTAATCAGACAAGGAGACAAGGATATGCTTTCCAGATCAGGCAGTCTCCTTGTCCCCTTGTCTCCCTGTCTCCTTGTCTCCTATAAACTGGCTCAGTTTCTCTTTGAAAACTTGCGCCGCGAACCGCTCCGCATTGACGCGG
>JACNHM010000045.1 GCA_014383605.1 Chloroflexota bacterium | reverse complement strand
TCAACGTGGAGATCGAGAACATCAAGCGGGCCGGGGTCGAGATCAGGCTGAACACCGCCCTGGGCAAAGACTTTAGTATTGATGACCTGCTGGAGGACAAGGATGGGTACAAGGCGGTGATCCTGGCCATTGGCGCGCACAAGAGCCGCGAGTTGCGCATCGAGGGTGAGGAGATGGAGGGGGTCTACCACGGCACGCAGTTCCTGCGCGACATCGCGCTGGGCAAGGCCCCCGATCTGCGCGGCAAGCGGGTGGCCGTCGTGGGCGGCGGCGACGTGGCCATTGACGCCGTGCGCTCGGCCTGGCGGTTGGGTGCCAGCGAGGTGCACCTGGTCTACCGCCGCAGCCGGCCCGACATGCCTGCCCGCGACGATGAAGTGGAAGCAGCCGAGAAAGAAGGCATCCAGTTCCACTTCCTGACCAACCCCAGCCGTGTGATAGGCAACGGCAAGGTGACCGGCGTCAAACTGCTGCGCCAGGAGTTGGGCGATTTCGACACCAGCGGACGACGACGACCGGTGCCCATCTCCGGCTCGGAGTTCACGCTGGACGTGGACGTCCTCATCCCGGCCATCGGCCAGGAGCCGGATCTCTTCTGGATGGACGGCGATAGTGGCATCGAGACCGGACGTGGCGCGACCTTCGCTGTGAGCGATGGGCTGGCCACGACCCGGCGCGGGGTCTTCGCCGCCGGCGATGCAGTGCTTGGCCCGGCCACAGTGATCCAGGCCGTGGCCCAGGGCAACCAGGTGGCCGACGAGGTGGATCATTACCTGCGCACCGGCCGCGTGGAGAAAATCAAGGTCAGGCCCGGCTACGAAGTCATCGAGCAACAGTTCGATCTGGAGCAGTACGCCGAGGCCACGCGCCCGCAGACGCGGGAGATCCCCATTGAGGAGCGGCGCGGCAACTTTGACGAAGTGGAACTCCTGTTTGACGAAGAAACCATTCGGGAGGAGTGCAAACGCTGCCTGCGCTGCGATCTGGAATGGCTGGAGACGATGGGCCTGGAACTTACGCCGGTCACGGAGCAAGTACTGGTCGCTGAAAAGGAGAACGCATGATCACCTTGACGATAGACGGCCAGGAAATCCAGGTCAAAGAGGGCCACACGATCCTGGAAGCGACGCGGGAACACCACATTCCCATTCCCACCCTCTGCTACCACGAGGCGCTGGAGCCGTTTGCCGCCTGCCGCATGTGCGTCGTCGAACTGGAGAACCGCCGTGGGGGCCAACTGGCGCCCGCATGTACTTATCCGTGCGAAGAAGGGCTAGTCGTGCACACCAACTCGGAGAAGGTGCGCCGCTCACGGCGCATGACCATTGAGTTACTGATGGCCTCGGCGGCTCACATTCCCCTCATCCGCCAACTGGCCAAGGAGTTGGGCGTCGGCGAGCCGCGGTTTACGATGGAGAGGGACGACTGCATCCTCTGCGGACTGTGCGTACGAGCTTGCCAGGAGATCGTCGGCGTGGGGGCCATCAGCGTCATCAACCGGGGCATCGAGAAAAAGGTCAGCCCGCCTTTTCGCATCGCCTCCAACGCCTGCATCGAATGCGGCACCTGCGTCCTGGTCTGCCCCACCGGGGCCATCACCCTGGACGACATCACCGGCGGGGCGCAGACGGTCCACCCCTGGGAGTCCGAGTTCGAGGCAGTGGCCTGCCGGGTCTGCGGCCATCACTACCTGGCCCCCAGGTTCGCCGATCATACGACCTTGCTGGCGGAGGCCGTGCCATGAGCGACGTCAGGCTGGGTGTTTTCATCTGCGACTGTGGCAACCAGATTGCGTCCATCCTGGATATGGATGCCCTGGAGAGGGGAGTCCGTGATCTGCCGGGAGTAGCCGTCGCCCGGCGGCTGTGCTACTCTTGCTCGCCCGATGGACTGGCGGCCATCCAGTCGGCCATCGCTGAAGAGGGGCTGAATCGAGTACTCGTCGCTGGATGTACACCCCGCACGATGGCGCCCCGCTTCCGGACCGCCTGCGAGGATGCCGGCCTGGACGGTGACCTGTTTGAATTGGTAGACATTCGGGAAGGCTGCGCCTGGGTGCATCAGGACGAGCCACAGGCGGCCACGGCCAAGGCGATTGACCTGATTCGGATGGGAGTGGCCAGAGTCGCGCTGCGCCAGGCGCGCCAGCCGGTCACAGCCCAGGTTGTGCCCGCCGCGCTGGTCATCGGCGGAGGTCTGGCCGGCATTACCGCTGCCCTGACCCTGGCCAACGCCGGCCTGCCGGTCAAGCTGGTCGAGCGAGAAGCGGCGCTAGGCGGGATGCTGCGCAAAGTGCACACCCTCTATCCCGACCGGCGCAACGCGGCCGAATTCCTGGCCGAGAAGGTCGAGGCGGTGACTGGCCATCCGAGCATCGAGGTCCTGCTGAAGAGCCAGGTGACGGGCATCTCAGGGACAGTGGGGCGCTACACGGTGAGTGTCAATGGGTCAGCAACCTTTGACGTAGGAGCGATCATCATCGCCACTGGAGCGCGTGCCTTGCAACCGCGTGGCCTGTTCCGCTACGATGGGAAGCGCGTGATCACACAACTCGAGTTCGAACGCGATCTGCGGGGCGGAGAAACCGCCCCCCCATCCCCCCATCTCCCCATCTCCCCATCTCTCAGTTTCCCAACCCACGTGGTGATGATCCTCTGCGCCGGCCAGCGCAACGAGACCATTCCCTACTGCTCCGGCGTCTGCTGTATGGGTGCGCTCAAGCAGGCGATGGAGGTCAAAACAGCTAACCCTCAGGCCAACGTCACCATCCTCTTCCGTGATCTGTACCTGTTAGGCGAGGAGATCTACGAAGAGAAACTGCTCGAGGCGCGGCGGGCTGGCGTGGAGTTCATCCGTTACGCGCCGTCGTCGCCCCCGACGGTGACCGAGGAAGCGGTTGAAGTCCACGACGAGCTAACCGGAACGGGCCGCCGCCGTTCGGCTGAGCGCTCACGACGAAGCCTGCCCTACGACCGCGTCGTCCTGGCCACCCCGCTGGTTCCGCAGCCTGACGCCAGTGTGGTAGCACATACGCTGGCCATCGCTCAGGACGAGAACGGTTTCTTCCCTGAGGTGCGCTATCGCCTGCGGCCGCAGAACTACGCCGAGCGGGGTATCTACGTTTGCGGCGCGGCCCACT
>JACNHM010000376.1 GCA_014383605.1 Chloroflexota bacterium | reverse complement strand
TGTGGGCTAACGCCCGTGTGGGTTCAACTCCCACCTTCGGCACCAGGTCTAGGGGATCCCAGGTCGGCCAGCGAGCTGGGATTTGCCGTCATAGGGCCAAGGGAAAGAAGCAGCACATCTCGCCGGCGCGCTTGCGTATCCTGGAGAGATCACAATGACCAAACCAGAGCGATGGTACGAGTCCCTTTCGAGGCCATCACAGCTTATTCTGCTGACGTATCTGGCGCTTTGCCTGGTCTTTGGCCTCCGGATCATCGGCCGGGTTCGGGACCACGGGCAGATGCAAGCCGCGTTCAACAAGGCGAAAACGGAGCTCGCGGAGGCACAAGAAACAGAGAGGGGGCTGATAGGAGAAGAGCAGAACGAGGAGATCGAATTAGAGCGCGCGGTACGCGAAGAAGTCCTCGGCGCCCTCTCTGATGAAACGATCATCGCACCGCAATCGGCTCCGGAAGCGCCATTCCCGGACGGTGCTTATCAACTCCAGCCGCAAGCCGTGCGGACCCCCTGGCAACAGTGGTGGAACCTCTTCTTCAGTCCGACAGCCGAGAAGGACATGCCGGCGACGCCCTAGTTGGCCGCATCATCTGACACCCGCCATTTGGTGAATACAGGCAACGCGAGTATAATACGAATAACGCTGCGGGGTGGAGCAGTGGCAGCTCGTTGGGCTCATAACCCAAAGGTCGCAGGTTCGAGTCCTGCCCCCGCTACCTCTTGGTCAGGTAGTCGCATGGTCATATGGTCGCTTAGTCAAACACAGCCGCTGGCACGTCCAGGCAACTAAGCGACCACTCGACCAGGCGACTATTTGGCTTACAGGGCGGCGTAGCTCAGTTGGTAGAGCACGGAGCTCATAATTCCGGTGTCCCCAGTTCAAGTCTGGGCGCCGCCATGCAACACCGAAGAGCCCCTCCGCACAGCGGGGGGGCTTTCTCTTTGCCATTTGACGAAGAAGGCCGTTCGTGGCATACTGGGCCCCAGCATAGGCAAAAAGGACAGAGGATGCCCAAGATTCTGACCCAAGTACACCAGGCGACGGCGGCCGATGCATCACGCGTGCTGGTGCTGCTGGAAGGCGCGCTGCGGCAGTACACCTCCTTCGGCAGAGAAGACCTGCCCTACCTTCTGGCCCAGAACAGAATGTGGCTGGCCGATGCCGCCGACACCCTTTGGGGGTTCCTTTGCGTCACCCCCCGCTCCTCATCCCTGGCCGACCTGCGGGCTTTGGCATTGATCAACGGCTGGCGGGCGGATACGGGCGTGCAAACGCTGTTGATGCCAGCCCTCCGTGATCTGCGCGAACAAGGCACGACCGCCCTGGTCTGCCTGGGCAGCGCGGCCTGGCTCGTGCCGCCGCTGCAGCGGGCTGGCTTCCACCGCATGGACAGAATCGTCTACCTCGAACGGCCCGCAACGCTGGCCTGGCCTTCCCACGAGTCACAGGCATCCCTGCGTCCCATCGGCCGAGCTGACCTGGACGCGCTCATGGCATTGGACCACGTTGCTTTCACGCCCCTCTGGCGCTTCGATCGTGGCCACTTCATGGAATTGTTGGTCACCTCCGGCCGCTCCATCATCGCGGAAAAGGCAGGCCAGGCGGTGGGCTATGCCATCAGCGATGTGCTGGGAGAGACCGGATTCATCGTCCGGCTGGCCGTGCATCCCGATTGCCATGGACAGAGCATCGGCAGCCAGCTCCTCGCTGATGCTCTGCACCACTGCCGGCTGGCCGGCGCAGTCACCGTCAGGCTGAACACCCAGGAGAGCAACGTCGCCTCCCACCATCTCTATGGTCGCTTCGAATTCCAGCGGGCGGGACGGCGCGTGCCCGTTCTGGTGAGAGAGCTATGATCCAGGCCATCGTCTTTGACTTCGGCGGTGTCTTCACCCGTAACGAGCGCTCTCACGCCCGCCTGCGCGAGTTCGATGCCCTGTTGGGCTGGCCGCCGGGAACGATGCGGCACCATCTGTTCAGCGGCGAGGCCTGGGAACTGGCCTCCACGGGCGTCATCTCTCCTGAAGAACACTGGGCACGCGTGGGCAGCGAACTGGAAAGCCGCCTGCCGCCGGATTTCCGCCGCTTCCAGGGAGATCCCTTCCACCTCGAAGAGATCAACGACGAGGTCGTCGCCCTGGCGCAACGGTTGCGCAGCCATTGCCGCCTGGCACTCTGCTCCAACGCCCTGCCCGGCCTGGCCGGCCGGCTGGAGACGATGCCGGAGACCAAGGCCCTGTTTGAGCTCATCGTCATCTCGGCGCTGGTGGGGCTGCGCAAGCCAGACCCAAGTATCTTTGAACTGACCGCCGAGCACCTGGGGCTGCCGCTGGCCGCCTGCCTGCTCGTGGACGACAAGGAACGCAACGTGCGCGCCGCGGCGGCGCTGGGAATGGCCACCGTGCTCTTTCGTTCAGCGCCGCAATTAGAGGCCGCCCTGCACGCCCACCTGCAGTTTTGAAGGTTTTGAGTTCGGGAGTTTCGAACCCCTTGTCTACTTGTTTCCAATAGGAGGTCTTCCCATGCGCCCTCGCTACCGCAGCCTGCTCTTCACCATCGCCCTGGTCATTGCCCTCTACCTCGTCTGGCGCAAGGTGCGCTTCATCATCTTCATCCCCTTGACCCCCTGGCAGTTTGCCCTGTTACTGCTGGTCATTGCCGTGATCATCTTCCTGCTGCTGGATCACTTGGTCAACCGCACGCGGTAGGGGAGACCCTTGCGGTCGCCCCTCTGGGCAGGCGCAAGGCCTGCCCCTACCGCAATTCGGAGAACGTTCCGTGACCCAATTGTATCTTACATCGGAGGAACAGGCCCTGCTCGACGGCGCGGAAGGCCCTGGCGTGCAGCGAGCCATGGAGATCGTGGTCACGCTGGGCCGCGTCTATGGCGCGGCGGAACTCGTGCCCATCGCCAGCGCGCACATTTCCGGGGTTAGCTACAAGAACCTGGGACCAGCGGGCCTGGAATTCCTTAACCGGTGGGCCGACGAGGGCGCGCGGGCGCGGGTGGACGCCTGGCTCAACCCCATGGGCATGGAAGCTGCTCGCTGGCGTGAGATGTCCATCCCTGCCGACTTCGCCGAGCCGCAACTCGCCGTCATCGCCGCCTTCCGGCGCATGGGCCTGACGCCGACGCTGAGCTGTACCCCCTACCTGCTGCCGGGGCACGCGCCGCAGCGCCGGCAGCATCTGGCCTGGGCCGAGTCTTCCGCCGTCGCCTTTGCCAACAGCGTTCTGGGCGCACGCACCAACCGCGAAGGCGGCCCCAGCGCGCTGGCGGCGGCCATCGTCGGACGCACGGCCTGCTACGGCTACCACCTGGACGAGGGCCGTCGGGCGACGCACGTGGTGGAGGTGACCTGTCCGTTGCGCGGCGTGGCCGACTTCGGAGCCCTGGGCCAGATCGTGGGCCAACAGGTGGGCGGCGGCGTGCCCACCTTCGCCGACCTGGCGCGGTGGCTGCCCCCGCTGCCGCCGGACATCACCCGCGGCGGCGAGGCGGTGGATCGGCTGAAGACGCTGGGAGCCTCGCTGGCCGCCTACGGCGCGGTGGCCCTCTTCCACGTCGCCGGGTACACGCCGGAAGCTGCCGACGCCGGCGACGCGCTGCTGCGCGCCGATGCCCAAGGGATCGTCGTGGACAGCCTGGAGGAAGCCTACGCGGCCATGAACGCGCTGGACGTGCTGGACATTGACCTGGTGAGCATCGGCTGCCCGCACGCCAGCCTGGCCGAGATCGCCCAGGTGGCCGACTTCGTGCGCGGCCAGCGGCTGCAAACGCGGCTTTGGGTGACCACGGCCCGCCACACACGGGAGCAAGCCGTGGCCGAGGGCTGGGTGCAGATCATCGAAGCGGCGGGCGGCCGTGTGGTGGCCGACACTTGCACCGTGGTCGCCCCACTGCAACTCTTGGGCATCCGCAGCCTGGCCACCAACGGTGCCAAGACCGCCTGCTACGCGCCGGCGCATTCCGGCGTACGCGTGCGCTTCGGCACGCTGGAGCAGTGCCTGCGGGCCGCGGTCACGGGGCAGTGGGGCCAGGCGTCGCGAGATTGACTTTTCCACACTTCTGTGGGATAATGTGAATGACTTTCGGCGGAGGGTTAACGAGTCCACAGTTTGCTACATGGAGGGAAGACAGGAAATGGAAACCATTCAGATTCAACTGCCACCCACGCTGGTACGCCAGATGCGTCAGGAGCTATCTGCGGATGAAGTGCCGAGCTGGGTCATTGCTGAGGCCATCCAGCTATGGTTGGGGAGGCAGCAAAAAGTGAAAGCCGAGAAAACGAAAACCCTGCGAATCCTCAGGCAAGCCGGAGTAGTCATGACCTCGGAAAGACAACGTGCATCGGCAGAAGCTATGATGGACACCCTGTCACTGAAGGAAGTTCCCCCGCGTGCTCAGGTAGAAGCCGTTCTGGCCAGGCTTAGAGTTCCCCTGTCTACAGAGATCATCGCCATGCGGGGGGAACGCTGATGTTGTACTACTTCGATAGTAGTGCCGCAATAAAACGGTACGCAGCGGAAAGGGGCAGCGAGTGGGTAAGATCTATTGTTGAACCCTCTGCAGAGAACACCATTTACCTTGCCCAGATAGGGGTGATAGAGATCGCGGCCGCCCTGAGCAGAAAAGTGCGCTCCGATGAGTTGACCCGAGAGGATTACGAAGCAGCTTTGTACTTGTTCCTGGCGGATGTGCGGAACGAAGAGTATATCATCGCCCCTTTAAGTGACCAGGTGGTCGAACTGGCGGTGGATTTGACCAGGCGGCATCCCCTACGAGGATACGACGCAACGCACCTGGCCACTGCTATTATCCTCAACACTACGCTGCAAGAGGCGGAGTTGCCGTCTCTCATCTTTGTGTCGGCAGATGAGGCTTTATGTGAAGCAGCACGAGATGAAGCGCTTCCTGCCAATAATCCGAACGAGTATTGATAGAAAATAGCAGCAAGCATTGCAGAGGGACAGCCCGATAGCGGTGCTGTCCCTTGTTCTTTCGGTTGCTGATATGTTTCTTTCACATGCCCTGCGCTGCCAGCGCAAAGACGTTATCGCCCTCGTTGGCGGGGGCGGCAAGACCACGGCCATGTTCCGCCTGGCGCGGGAGCTGACCGCCGGCGGCTGGCACGTGGTCACCACCACCACGACGCGCATCTTTGTCAGCCAGATGGCCGCCGCGCCGCACCACCTCATCGCCGAGGACGCGGATGTGCTGCTGGCCCGGCTGCCGGAGGCCCTGCAGCAACACGGCCACGTGCTGGTCGTCGGCTCCACCGATGTGGCTTCAGACAAAGCGTTCGGCATCCAGCCGGCGCTGGTAGCGCGCATCGCCGCGCTGGACGGCGTGGACGCGGTGATCATCGAAGCCGACGGCGCCCGCATGCACCCCTTCAAAGCGCCCGCCGAGCACGAGCCGGTCATCCCCACCTGCGCCACGCTGGTCGTGCCCATGGCCGGGATCGAGGCCATCGGCCAGCCGTTGGCGGCGGCCAGCACCCATCGCCCGCAGCGCGTCGCCGCCCTGACCGGCGCGGCGTTGGGCGATCCCATCACGCCGGAAATGATAGCCACGGTGCTGGCGCACCCGCAAGGCGGAGGTCAGCATGTCCCGCCTAACGCTCGCGTCGTCCCCCTGCTCAACCAGGTGGAAACGGCGGCTCAGCTTGCCACGGCGCGGCAGATCGCCCGTCTGCTGCTTGGGGTAGGGGCAGGCCTTACGCCGGCCCAACGGGACGACCGCAAGGGTTCGCCCCTACGCGAAAAGACACCCATAGACAGCGTCGTGCTCGGCGCGACGGAGGCCGACGATCCTGTGCGGGAGGTGTGGGGACGCACGGCGGCCATCGTGCTGGCGGCGGGGGGTTCAACGCGTTTCGGCCAGCCCAAGCTGCTGTTGCCCTGGGGCGAGACGACGCTGCTGGGCCGGGTGGTGGATCAGGCGCTGGCGGCGGAGGGGATTGACGAGGTGATCGTCGTCGTGGGCTGCGCGGGAGAACGGGTGGCGGCAGCGCTGCGAGATCGTCCCGTGCGGGTGGTGGTCAACGAGGTCTGGGCGGAGGGGCAGAGCAGCAGCGTGAGTGCGGGGCTGGCCGTTTTGCCGAGCGGCGTGAGCGCGGCCCTTTTCCTCCTGGGCGATCAACCGGAGGTGATGCCAGAAGCCATCGAAGCGCTGGTGCAGCGCCACCGGCAGACGCTGGCCCCCATCGTTGTGCCCAGCTACCGCGGGCAGCGGGGCAACCCCGTGCTTTTCGACCGCACCACCTTCGCCGAGCTAAGCCGGTTGCGGGGCGATGTCGGCGGGCGGCTGCTCATCGAGCGCTTCGGGGCAACAGTGGAACGTGTCCTGTTCGACGCCCCCCCGCCGTTCGACGTGGACACGCCAGAGGATTATCGTGACCACAGATCAGCCGATGGAACCGATGGAGCCGATAAATCATCTCATGCATTGGCTTCATCGGCTGACTAGAGAAGCTCGGGGATGATTGCAGCACTCGGAATGTCCCGTTCCCGCTCCCAGGGATAGATGACCCAGGCGTTGGTGAGGGCGGCGTAGTAGTCGGGCGCGGCGTCGGAGAAAAGGGACTGCGCCGGCTTGTAGTGCAGCACTGCCAGCTCCGGACGGCCGCCGGCAGTCTCGATGCGACCCCGCACCGTCATGATGGTGCGCCCGCTGTCCCAGATGTCATCCACGACCAGGATGTGTTTGTCCAGCAGCAGCGCGTCGCTGGGGAATTGCAGGAAGATGGGCCAGGCCAGGGTTTGTTTGATGCCCGAGTAGAACTGCACCGAGGCGGTGAGGATATGGCGAATGTCCAGCGCCTCGCAGATCAGCCCGCCGGGCACGAGGCCGCCGCGGGTGATGATCATCAGGGCATCGTAGGGCCCGCCAAGCTGCGGCAGAAGATGATCCACCAACGCATCCACGTCAGCCCAGGACAGTATCTCCTTCTCCACTTCCACTGGTTTCATCGGCAAGCTCACTCCTTGAACAAAAAGGGGCTGAAGGATCTGATCAGAACCCTTCCCCCGATGGCATCCGCATCTGGATCGGTGCGTGGTCATAGCATAAACGGCATTGACAGATTTGTCAAACTCGACTACAATGGCCCGCAGACGGCGAAACTCCATGCTCAGCAGAGGGGAGAGATGATGATCAGATACGTCACGGCGGCAGCCGCACTCAAGCTCTTCTCCGCCGGCCCGCTGATGCGCGGGCTTTACCGGCAGCTAGGAAACGTTGGCGGGGCCAGACAACGCATCCGCCAGGGCCTGCCCAGTTCCTACGTGGAACGCGCCCTGCGGTTCAAGCGGCTGTGCGAAGAGCACGGAGCCATCGGGAACGGCATGAGACTGCTGGAGCTGGGGACAGGATGGGCGCATTGGGAATCGACCTTCATCAGGCTGTTCTACGACGTGGAGGCTGCCCTGTTCGACGTCTGGGACAACCGCCAACTGGAGGCTTTCCAGTGTTATTTCGGCGAGCTAGAGGCGCACTTGGACGGCGAGATCGAGCTTGATGCGGCGGCATCGCCGCGGGCGCACGATCTGTTGCGGGCCATCGCTGCGGCCAGCACCTTCGACGAGCTCTACCGCCTGCTGGGCTTTCAGTACGTGGTGGACCCTGGCGGGTCGCTGCGACACTTCGAGGATGGCTCGTTCGATCTCGTCTTCAGCTTCAACGTGCTGGAGCACGTCCAGGCCGGCATCCTGTCCCAATTCACGCTGGACATGGCCGGCCTGCTGAAACCCGGCGGCTATGCCATCCACCAGATCGACCTGGGCGATCACCTCGCCTACTACGACCCGGCCGTTTCCGTCAAGAACTACCTCCGGTATTCCGACACCGCCTGGAAACGGTGTTTCGAGAACGAGGTGCAGTACTTCAACAGAGTGCAACGGCCAGAATGGCTGCATCTGTTCCAAAGCGCAGGGCTGGTGCTGGTGGAAGAACACCTGGTGACCGGCGACATCGGCGGCATCGCAGTGGACGGGACATACGGGCACCTGGACAGGCAAGACCTGGAGTGCACAGCCCTGACAGTCGTCTACAGGAAGCCTCGTGGGGCCTGAGCGCTAACCCCTCCTTGCCCCTTTTCCCCTCGTTTCCCTGACCTCTTCTCCGCCCAGGCGCGGCTACGCAACAACACCATCTCGCCCATGGTCACGCCCAGCGCGGCCGCCGTCACCTCGCACTTGGCCTTGAGCATGAAGAAAACGGGCGCGGGCACGTCGTCCAGGCTCTCGAAGTTGCCCTGCCCCTTGCTGATGATCAGGTCGGCGGCGGCGAATTCCTGGCGAAAGGCGGCGGAGCAGGCCGCCAGCGGCACGCCGATCTCCCCGGAGCCGGTGCTGATCACCCGCGCCACCTCGTCCATGCCCACGGCCCGGGCATCCTCCGCTGTGGCGTCGTTGAGGATGGGCTTCTCCTTCACGGCGAAGACCACCGCCGCGCCGGTGGCAGCGATCTCCTCCACCAGCACCTTGTCGAAGACGATCTCGCCGGCGTTGTCGCCCAGGTAGAGGACGCCGCGGGCGCTGTGCAGCGCGGCGCGCAGGGCCGGCAGGTCGTTGATGGTCAGCCCCTGGCTGAACACATCGGCGACCGTGCCCTCGATGTCCACGTCGTGGCCCGAGAGGTTGCCCAGGAGGCCCAGGTCAATGACGTTGCCGGCCACGGCGACCTTCACGGCGGCTTCCAGCCGGTCCTCCGCCGCGGCCAGCAACGCTTTCAGGCGCGGGTACATTCGCAAGGCCAGCTCGTTGTAGCGACGCTTCTGGGCGGCGAAAGGATCGTCGTTCCCCAAGGCTTCGTGGGCAGCCCGAAGCGCCAGCGTGGAGTTGTGCGCCGGGGTGAAGTCCAGGCTGAAGTCGCGCATCGCTGCCACCGCCGCGCGCACGGCTTCCAGTTGCCGCACTTCATCTACACCCGCGGCGCGGGCCGCCGAGAGTGCTTGCTTCACCGAACAGTGCAGACAATCGGGTTTCGATTTCATCCGACAACCCCCCCCTGCTACCCGCGCGTCCTGGCGAGTGGCCTCCAATATGCCAGAGTCCTTGGTGATGCGAATGACGCCGTATGTAGCCAGTTCCCGTTCCACGAACTGCCTGAATCCCAGCCATTTGCCATCCAGGGAAGCAGGTCTGCTGGTCATGGATTGCACATAGGCAATCAGCGGAGCGGCCTCCGTGACGACCAGGCCGTCTTCGTAGCGGCGCAGCGTCACCTCTGAAAACCACGGCGAGAGCTGATCGGCGCCGTTGTCAAGGACAAAGGGAATGACTGGCCTCTCATTCCAGGTATCTGCACTGTGGGAAGCGAATCTCTCCAGCAAGTCCTTCAACTCCCACATATGAGTCTGGCCCACCGCCGTGGCATAGAATCGTCCCCCAGGTCTCAGCACCCGACGAATCTCCGACAGCGCTCTCGGTCTATCCGGCACGTGGTGAAGCACGTGGTTGGCAATGACACCATCGAAGCTCTCATCGTCAAAGGGGATGGATTGCGCATCCATTAGCTTGAAATCGAAGGGCCTGTTGCTCAGGCGAAGGTTGGCCCGTGCTCTCTCCAGCATTCCTGCCGAGAAGTCCGACAGCGTGATGTCCCAACTTTCGGGAAGGCGATGCAGATTCTCCGCCCACAGATCGGCGGGGCCACAGCCCAGTTCCAGAATCCGGCAGTGTGGAGGAAGGTTGAACTGTTCAAAGACCCACTGCTGCCAACCTTGCTTGTTGGTGCTGAAGCGCAGGTGAAGCTGGATGCGTGCGTTCAGATTTGACGCATCGCGGTATTGTTGCGACAGGAGGTACTCTTGGTCTGATAGCCTGGACATGGGTACCCCCTACGATGCTGTCCGATTGCGCAACCTGGCCCAGCGCGCCCGCAGCTTCTCCCACTTCAGCCTCTGCCGCAGCACGTCGAAGTCAGGATGGCGGAAGGTGCCCAGGAGAACCAGCACCAGGCCGCCAGCGAGGAATCCCAGGAGCAGCGCCAGCGGCAGCGAGACGGGACGCAGCGCCCAGATGACCGCGGTCATAACCAGCGCCGCGACCACGGGCCGCCAGAGGATGTCCAGCCAGGGGATGGGGGCCACGTGCCGCCGCACGCAGATGTAGAAGGGGATGAGCAGTGCCAGTTCCGAGGGGATGAGGATCAGCGCCGCCGCCTGGTAGCCGTAGCGAGGGATGAAGATCAGGTTGGCGGCGATGTTGAAGACCACGCCGATGACGAAGGCCCTGGTCAGGAAGCGCTGCTGGTTGACGGCGATGAGCACGTACTGCGTCACCGAGTTGACGAAGCCGATGGGGACGGACAGGATGAGCAGACGCAGGGCAATGGCCGAGCCGGGCAGGTATTGCGCCCCGCCCAGGATCTCGATCAGTTGCTCGGCGGTGAAGAGCACGAAGACGACGACGGGCAGGGCGATCAGCAGCAGCAGCCGCAGCGCCAGCCGGTAGGCGCGCAGCAGCGATTCCTGCGAGTCGTGAGCCAGGCGGGACATGAGCGGGAAGATGGCCAGCGTGAAGTAGGCGGGGATGACGTTGAGGCCATCCAGATACTTGAGGCCCGCCGAGTAGATGCCCACCGCCGCCGCGCCGGCCAGGGGCTTGAGGATCCAGATGTCAATGCGCCAGAAGATGGTCGCCAGCAGATGGTTGATCATCAGCGGGAAGGAGAGGCCCAGCATCTCCCGCTGCAGGCGGCGGTCGGTTTCCAGGTGGGGCGTGAAGAGCTTCTGGCGCAGCAGCACGTAGAGCCACACGGCCTGCACGGCGTTCATCAACAGCGCTACCCCGGCCAGGCCGACGAAGCCCCATTCCAGCGGCGGCAGCAGTACCAGCGCGCCCAGCGCCACTTTGCTCAGGGCAATGGCCGAGGTCGGCCCGGCAGGGAATTCCATCTTCTCGTAGGCGTTGAAGGTGGCGCTCACGGCGTCGGCGAAGCTGGCGAAGAACAGCGCGACGGCAAAGAGGGCAATCGCCGCCGCCTCGTCGCCGGTCAGCCCGCCCCAGCGGCGATAGCTCAGCCCCAGCAGCAGGATCACCGGCAGCGACGCCAGCCAGAGTTTCACGCGCAGCGCCACCACGTTGCTGAAGAAACGATTGGCCCCTTCGCGAACCTTGGCCACCTCGCGGGTCAGCAGCGTGCCCAGCCCAAAGCGCACGATGATCTCGAAGAAGGTGTAGAAGGCGATGGCGAAGGTGTAGCTGCCCTCGCCGCCGGGGCTGAGTACTCGCAGCCGCAACATGGCAAAGACGAAGTCCACGCCCTTGTTCAGCAGGGACATGCCCATGGGGATGAGCGTGTTCTTGGCCACGCGGCGCACGGTGTGCTCTTCCTCCTCTGCCTCGCGGTAGAAGCGGCCCCAGGCCCACCAGCCGCAGAGCAGGAACAGCGTCACGCCGGCCAGGAAGCTGGCATACAGCCCCATCTGGAAAGAGCGGGGCATGTAGTGGAAGCGCACGGTGTGTTTGCCCGCGTGGAGAGGCACGGCGCGGAAGTTGCCATTAGCGCGATAGAGCGTGGTTTGGTGTTCGGTATTGGGTATTGGATATTGGGAATTGGGGATTGGGGATTCGGTTTCGGCGTCTGTAGCCTGGGGCTCTGTGGTCACATAGGCCTTCCAGCCGGTGGAGAAGCTATCGGCCAGCACCAGCCAGCCGGGCGCGTCCAACTCTGCCTGCACGAAGACCTCGTTGAGACCATAGGAGCTGATGGCGGCGGGCTGCATGGCACAGGACGTCAGCATCTGCATCCGGCCCTCTGTCTCTACCAGCAGTGTGGTGCGCGGATCGAACCCCTCCGGCCAGCCGCTTACCTCCGACTCCTCTTCGCAGTGCATGACAAAGGCGCGGGGGAAAGCAGCCTCGTTGCGGTAGACCTTGATCTCCTGATCGTAGACCAGCGTGTAGCCGGGGTTGGGGACGTACTGTGTGGTGAGGACGTACTTGACGCCCAGCAGGTCGAGCAGCGGCGAGTCCAGCGAGGCCACATCCGACAAGGGGGCAATGCGGTTGAACAGCAACTCGTCCTGTTCCTCGATGCGTTCCATGAACTCCACGTACTGTTGGGGGATGATGGAATCGTAGCCCCGCACGTCGTGGAAGCCGTAGAACATGCCGGCGTTGGCGTTGAAGGTCTTCTCGTCGGGGGCGATGAAGGTGGTAAACCGCCACAGGTCGTCGTCCTGGCGCAGAAACTCCACCACCGGCGGCGTGAATTGCAGCAGCTTGGGGTCAGCAGCGGGGTTGAAGCCGAAGCCGAAGAGCCAGAGGTCGAGCAAGACCAAAGCGATGGCCGCCGCGACGAAAAACGTGAAGCGTGAAACGTGAAACGTAAAACGTGAAACGTAAAACGTAAAACGTGAAACGTAAAACCTTCCGCCCCAGAGCAGCCATGCTCCAGCCAGTGCGGCCATCACGCCGAATTTCAGCAGGTTCGGAGCCTGGTAGCTCCAGAACGCTCGGCCATCGGCGAAGGTGGCCTGAGCCAGATCGGATCGGTCTACGATGAACTGGCCCAGGGTGCTGAAAGGAGCGGGAACGAACAGACTGGCGGCCAACAGGGCAAGCACACCAAGGCCACTCAGCAGCGACAGCCAGCCTAGCAGGCGAACTCCAAACTTCAGACTCCAAACTTCACACCGCAAACTCCGAACCCCGAACCCCGAACGCAGGACGTCGAAGCCAAATCCCGCCAGCACAGCCATGCTCAGCGTGTAGGGGAACACCCAGCGGAACGCCGAGTGCAGTTGCTTGTAGCCGGGCAAACCATAGAACAGCAACGCGTACAGCGGCGTGCCGAAGGCAAACAGCAGTGACAGCACCGCCAGCACCGCAAATAGGCTCACATGCCGCCCTGTTGTGCAGAGGCGCGAGGGAGCGGAGGTGCAAGGGTGATCCTCCGCTTCCGCGCCCCTCTGCTCCTCTGCTTCCCTGCTCCCTTGCTCCCTTGCTCCCCGCCATCGCCGCATAAACAGACTCGTCACGCTGACCACCGCCAGCAACATCGTCAGAATACCGACGTAGTTTCCCCCCTCGACGTAGTTCTTCACCCCCCAGTCAATGGCTCGCACTGACTCGCCGGCAACGTTCACTGGCGTTTGCCACGTGCGGCTCCAGAGATCCCAGTAGGCGTGATGGCTGGGATTACCGAAGATATCGGGAACGAAAAAGGTGAGGATCTGCCGAGAGGGCCAGGCCCAACCCACCACCTCGCTGTAGCCCACCGAGCCCTGGCGGAAGCTGCTGCTGACCAGTTCGTAGAGGGGCATGAGCTGCACCGCGCCGAGCAGCAGTCCCAGCGCGATCATGACCAGCAGCCAGGCGGCCAGCCTCAGCGCGGGTCGCGGTGTCCCCAGCCGTCGCCACAGTTGCAGCAAGCGCCAGGCGGCGTAGAAGCCGGCCACCAGCAGCGTGTAGTAGGTGATCTCGACGTGACCGGCCAACGTCTGCACGCCCAGCACCCACGCGCCAGCCACCACGTAGGGCACTGGCGAGTAGCGAACGTCGCCCTTTTCCTCTTGCTTGCGCACGATCATCTCAATGCAGGCCAACAGCAGCGGCAGCCAGGCAGCCGCCGCGATAATCATGCTGAAGACCACGCTGACGATCAGAAAGCCGCTGAACACGTAGACCACGCCCGCCAGCAGGGCGGCGGGGCGGCGCATGCGCAGCACGCGGGCGAAGATGTACATGCAGATGCCCGCCAGCCCGATCTGCAGCCAGGTGAAGAGGCCGTAGGCGCGGCTCAGGGGCAGAACGTAGAAGAGCAGGCTGAGGGGATAGAGGGCGGAATGCTGACCAGCGGCCAGAAAGGGCACACCGGCGAAGAGGTAGGGGTTCCACAGGGGAAGCTCGCGGGCCTGGATCGCCTCCCGGATGAGCCGCTTCCAGACGTAGTTCTCCAGGATGAGATCACTCAACAGCTCGTTGTGGGGAGCGCCCACCCCCTGGGCGGACGAAAAACTGACCCAGGGCGGAAAGGCGAATAGATTGTCTGCCGGGAGCAGGGTCTTGCCTCCCAGCGCCACAGGCCCAAACCACAAGAGCGGCAACAGTATGAGCAAGAGGAGAACGACCGCATCGCGCCTGTACCTGCGGATCAAGGCCCACCCTCCCTGGCTGCTGCGACATCAGAACGAGACCCCAAACCCAGCCGTCGGTATCGCCACTTGATCTCCCACACCCGCCAGGCGGCTTCCAGTTTGACCGGCACCGACATCTTCGAACGACCGATGCGCCGGTCCTCGAAGTATATCGGCGTCTCCAGGACACGGAAGCCGAGTTGCTCCGCCAGATAGGCCATTTCGATCTGAAAAACGTAGCCGCCGGAGTGAATGGCGCCCAGGTCAATGGCTTCCAGAACCTCGCGTCGCCAGCATTTGAAGCCAGCAGTAACGTCGCTCACCCGTAAGCCCAGAATGAGTCGGCTATAGGCGGCGTTTGCCCACCAGCTCAGAAGGCGTCGCCACCAACTCCAGCGGTCGTCCAGCTCACCGCCAAGCACATAGCGCGAGCCTACGACCACGTCCCATTCGGCCATCTTGGACAAAAAACCGGGGATGTAGGCAGGGGAGTGGGAGAAGTCGGCATCCATCTGCACGATGCAGTCTGCCCCCGCAGCCAAGGCCTGCTGGAAGCCGGCGACATAGGCCCGCCCCAGCCCGCGCTTTGCGGGTCGGTGCAGCACCTGGACTCGCTCGCGGTAGCGCATCCGCAATTGTTCCGCGATCTCTCCTGTGCCATCGGGCGAATCGTCATCCACGATGAGAATGCTCAGATTGTTCACAGCGAGGGAAAGCAACTCGGCGACCATAGCGCGGATGTTCTCTGCCTCGTTGTAGGTGGGAATAACGACGATCACCCGGGGCGCGGTGGAAGGCGGCGGTGGTGTGTTCTCTAGCTCCATAGCGAGGGGATTATACACCGAGTCCAGGAAAAGGTCAATCAGCGGTGCGAACCGGGGTGCACGGCGGAAGCCCCGGGTGCTGGGGTAGGTTTCGCGACGGGCACGAATCGCAATGCCGAAGTGCCGCGGTTGCACAAAGTTGGAGGTTGGGGTATAATGGGGTTGGCGGTTCGAAGAGGGCAGGAGAACTTCGAAAGGACAAAGGAGATGGCTGGCCAAATCCTGTTCGTAGGCAAGAGTGATTCGAGGCTAGAGCGAACGTGGGCTCGTATTGAGGCCAAAGGTCACAGGGTGATATCGGTCCGTAGCCGCAAGCCAGCCCTGGAAACCATCAACTCCATCCCGCCCCATGTCGTGGTGGTGGATACGACAGTGACACGAACCGGTGTCGAGAAGCTCTGCCGGCAACTGAAGAGATACAGGCCAGAAATCTCCATCCTGCTGCTGACAGATGACGAGCAGCCTCCTCCCAAGTTCCCCCACCACAGAACTCTGAGCAAAGCGGCAAGTTACCGCCGGTTCCATGATGTCCTCTCCAAGATGATCCAGGAGCATAGCGATCACATACTCAGGGTCGGCTCGTTGAGCCTCGACCTCGCCAGCCGCACGGTACGCAGCCAGAAGGGCACGAACAGCTTGTGCCCCAAGGAGGCCCAGCTCCTGGCAACCTTCATGCGTCAGCCGGGCACGGTTCTGAGACACGAGTTTCTGATGAAGACCATCTGGGAGACCGACTTCGTCGAAGACCTGGGGACACTGTGGACGCACATCTGCTCGGTGCGGCGGAAGATCGAGCCCCATGCCAACCGTCGCGTGTACCTGCACACTGTCCGGGGCATGGGCTATCGGCTAGACGTGTGGCCGCCACCGGATGGCGCGTGAGGACAGATCAGGAGCCCTGCCAGCCAGTTCAGCCCAAGGGGATGTCGCGAAGGTGACATTCCCTTCTGCACGTCAGAAACCACCACGCCACGGCTCGGCGTCCAGCACCCGGTCCTCATCGCCGACGACGCGGAAGCGGCGCGTCGGCTCACCGGACATCGCCGGCGGCATCATCGGCTGCTGAAACGGCGAAAACCACGGCGACGCCTGC